>JBIPOH010000303.1:0-4216 GCA_044379435.1 Novosphingobium sp. | reverse complement strand
CGTGGCGACGGGACTTTAACGAGAACCGGCCTCACACATCACTGGGGTTCATGACACCGGCCGAATTTGCTTCATCGGCCGGGGTTAACCCCGGCCGATTAAGCGCCAGATCTCTCATTCTGGCCGGATACAATCCCGGGACAGGGTCAGCCCATCTAAGCACCTCGCATGCTTTGGACGTACGGAGCTACAGCGCTCTCTGTAAGAGTGTATCAACCATCCGTAATAGGGCGACAACGCCGTTCACTAATGATTTTGCAGGGCATCCGCTGCCGCGCACAAGCATGGCGGCAGGCTGGGGCAGGCCCCTTGTTTTGCCTCCCGCGCCAGGCATTATGCCTCCCATCCGTAGGGAGACGGCGAGATGCTGAAGTTCGGGGTGTTGATTGCGTTGGCGCTTGCAGTGCCGGCGACGGCTGAGCCATTTCGGGTGACATTAGGGCCTAGCCAGCCGCAAGCCGCTTATGACGGCCGGGTGCTGGTGGTGCTAACGAATGATGGCGCCAGTGAGCCGCGCTTTCAGGCCAATCGCAGCAACACATCAGCACAAGTGTTCGGCGTGGATGCGCAAGCGATGCGCGCCGGGCAGTCGGTCACCATCGACAGTTCAGTGACCGGCTATCCCCTGGAGACGATGGGCCAGATCCCGAAGGGCCGCTATTTCATCCAGGCGATCCTGCACAAATATGACACGTTCAAATTGGCCAATGGCAAGACCGTCAAGCTGCCAGCGGCGCGCGGCGCAGGGCAGAACTGGCGCAAGGAGCCGGGCAATCTGGTCAGTGCTGTCAAGCAGATCGACTATGATCAGGCGGCTGTAGCGCCGATCGATCTGGTGCTGGACAAGGTGCTGCCGGACATCACGCCGCCAGCAGATACCGAGTTCGTGCGGCGCTTCAGCTTCAAAAGTCCAAGCCTGTCGAAGTTCTGGGGCCGCGACACATTTCTCAACGCCTATGTGCTGGTGCCACGCGATTTCGATTCCCACCCCGAAGCGCGCTTTCCGGTGATGATCAATCATGGGCATTTTCCGGAAGGCTTCAGCGGCATCCGGGCCACGCCGCCCGATCCCGATCTGGTGTGCGAGCCGAATGCGCGGTTCAATGATCCCTGCTACAACCGGGTGGAGCAGCAGGAAGCCCATGATTTCTACAAGAAGTGGATTTCACCTGAATTCCCACGCTTCCTGGTCGTGGAGATCGACCACAGCAATCCCTATTTCGACGACAGCTACGCCGTGAATTCGGCCAATCTCGGGCCCTATGGCGATGCCATCCAACATGAGTTCATCCCGGCACTGGAGAAGAAGTTCCGGGGCATCGGCGCCGGCTGGGCGCGCTTCACCTATGGCGGCTCGACCGGCGGCTGGGAGGCGCTGGCCGTCCAGGTTTTTTATCCGGATGAATATAATGGCGCCTTCGCTGCCTGCCCTGACAGCATCGATTTCCGGCAAACCAAGGTTGTGAACATCTATGATGACGACAACGCCTTCTGGAAGCAGGGGCGATTTGGGAGAGTCCCACGGTTCGTCAACCGCAACTATCTGGGCCATGCCAACTGGACCAACGAAATGGAGAACCGTTACGAACGGGTGATCGGATCGAAATCGCGCTCGGGCGGGCAGTGGGACATCTGGGATGCGGTCTATTCACCGACGGGCGATGATGGCTATCCCAAGCCGATCTGGGACAAGACCACTGGCGTGATCGATAAGACCGTCGCAGCGCACTGGCGCGAGAATTACGACCTGCGTCACATCCTGCAGCGCGACTGGGCCAAGCTGGCGCCCAAGCTGCAGGGCAAGATCCACATCTACGTCGGCGACATGGACAATTTCTACCTGAACAATGCCGTCTATCTGATGGAGGATTTCCTCACCAAGGCCGACCCGCCATATCAGGGCGAGGTGACCTATGGCGACCGTGCCGAGCATTGCTGGAACGGCGACCCGACCTTGCCCAATGCCATCAGCCGGTTGCGCTACAACAGCATGTATGTGCAGAAGATCCTCGATCGAATGCAGAAGACCGCACCGAAAGGCGCTGACATGACCAGCTGGCGCTATCCCTGAACGAGGTTGGCAGCCGGCGTGTGACAATCAGGAGAACGGCTCGTCCAGGCTTTTGGGCGGGGTGGAAAACCAGCGCGGCCCGGCCTCGGTCATGTAAAAACAATCTTCGATGCGCACGCCGTAGCTGCCGGGCACATAGAGCCCCGGCTCGTTGGAGAAGCACATGCCGGATGCCAGCGCCGTTGTCTCGCCATGCACGAGATTGACCGGTTCATGGACATCCATGCCGATGCCGTGGCCGGTGCGGTGCGACAGGCCGGGCAACTTGTAGCCGGGGCCATAGCCGAGCGGTTCATAGACGGCGCGGACGGCGTCATCGACGCGGCCTGCCGGCACGCCGACCTGCGCCGCCGCCATCGCGGCCTCCTGCCCAAGGCGAACATGGTCGAACAGGCGCCGCTGGCTGGCGTCGGGGCTGCCGTGGACGAGTGTACGGGAAATATCGGCGTGATAGCCGTCGACCGTGCAGCCACAGTCCATCAGGATGACCGAGCCTTCGCGCACCAGCTGGCGTTCCTTTGACCCGTGGGGGAGCGCACTGCCTTCGTTCAGCTGGATGCCGCCCGAAGGAGTCTGGCCGCCAAAGCGGGTGATTTCGGCCGCCATGATCGCAAAAATATCGGGACCCGACATGCCGGTTTCGATCCGGGGGGCCGTGGCGCGATAGGCGGCGATGGTAATGTCGGACGCACGCTGCATCAGCGCGATCTCGGCCGGCGATTTCACCATGCGGCAGGCATTGACCAACGCCGCGCCGGGCCGGACGGCGACACCGGGGAGCGCGCGCTGCAGACCGTCGATGGCGAAATGGCGGACGGTCTCCTCGATGGCCACGGGGCGGCCGCCAAGCTTGCGCTCCCTCAGCCATCCGGCGACCAGCGCGTGCGGGCTTTCGTCTTCCTGCCAGACCCGGACATCGCCGGGGACGGCCAGCATCTCGCGGATTGACGGTTCCTCGAAGGAAGGTGTGACCACGCACAACGGCCCTTCGGCAGGAATCAGCGCTGCCGTCAGCCGCTCGCTGCGCCACCAGTTGATACCGGTGAAATAGCGCAGGGATGATCCGGCCTCGACAAGGAGCGCGCCGATGCCGTCCTGCTGCATTAACAACTGGACCTTGGCCATGCGGGCAAGGCGTTCGGCGCTGGTGAT
The DNA here is from genome assembly GCA_044379435.1 of Novosphingobium sp. Lineage (GTDB taxonomy): Bacteria > Pseudomonadota > Alphaproteobacteria > Sphingomonadales > Sphingomonadaceae > Novosphingobium. Next base: position 993 of record JBIPOH010000303.1, on the reverse strand, counting down.
CGATGCGGCGGCAGCGATGGGCGTGGTGGCGGGAACACTGCCTATGCCGGCGTAAGCGGTGGCTGGAAGCGCGGCAAGGGCTGCGCCGGCGGCACCATAGGCAAGCAGCTGACGGCGATCGATGCGTGACATGGACGGTCTCCTCGAGGCCTGATCTGTGAATGATCGCGGAAATAGCCTTCCCACATGACGAGCTTCTCGTCGAACGACTTGAGCAACAACTACTCGTTGGTGCCAGGATCGCTTGAGTCGATAAAGCGGTCCACGTTGGGCGCCCGCGCTTTCCTGCTTGAGTTCTGGAGGTTCTTGCCCGAGCATCATCAAGGCAGGTGGGGTGTAAAGCGGACAGCCGAGCCGACAGCTAGCCGACAGGGGTATGAATGAGAATGATGCGCCGCATGCGCCTTAGAGCGCTTCTGCTTACTCTGTCCCTGCCACTGGCACCGCTTAGCGCGCAAACTGGCTCACAGGAGGTCGCCGCCCCGGCCGGCGAAAACAGACTGATGCCCGTGCGAACCGATGCCGCCAAGGGCCGCATCCTACTGACCTTGCCGCGCCCGTCGGAAGATGGTGTGGCGCTGCGCCTCTTGTACAGTACCGCTCTCAGGACCGGGCTAGGTTCCGCACCGCTGGTGCTTGATCGCGGCCGGATCGGCAACACGCAGGTGCTGGCTTTCCGACAGATCGGCGGCAAGATCGCCGCGCAATTCGAGAATCCGCGGTTTCGGGCCAGCGCTGGCGACGCCGCTCAGCAAAAGGCCGTGGCCAGAGATTTCGGGATTTCAACCGTCTGGCTAACAGACATCGCCGAAACACTGGCCGATGGCCGGCCGGTGATCGATATCTCGCCCTTCCTGGTGCTCGATACGCTCGGCGTTGTCGCCTCGTTGAACAAGGATCAGGATCCGATGGGCATCGGCGCAGCGACGGCGATTGCGGGCAAGGGATTCAAGCTGGAAGACAAGCTGAGCCTGGCCGACCCGGCTTCGGTCC
>JBIPOH010000302.1:0-4225 GCA_044379435.1 Novosphingobium sp. | reverse complement strand
TGATGATGGCGACTGCCTTCATGGGCTACGTGCTGCCGTGGGGCCAGATGAGCTTCTGGGGCGCGCAGGTCATCACCGGCCTGTTCACCGCGATCCCGCTGGTGGGTGAGCCGTTGCAGGTGTGGCTGCTGGGCGGCTTCGCGCCGGACAACGCCGCGCTGAACCGCTTCTTCTCGCTGCACTTCCTGCTGCCGTTCGAGATTGCCGGCGTTGTGATCCTGCACATCTGGGCGCTGCACATCCCCGGCTCGTCGAACCCGACCGGCGTGGAAGTGAAGCAGGAATCGGACACCGTTCCGTTCCACCCCTATTACACGGCGAAGGACGGTTTCGGGCTCGGCGTGTTCATGATCCTGTTCACCACGATGGTGTTCTTCCTGCCCAACGCCTTGGGCCACCCGGATAACTACATCGAAGCGAACCCGCTCTCGACCCCGGCGCTGATCGTTCCGGAATGGTATTTCTATCCGTTCTACGCGATCCTGCGTGCCTTCACCGGTGACCTCACCATTCCGTTCACCGGCATCGTGCTGATCCCCGCCAAGCTCTTGGGCGTGATCGCAATGTTCGGCTCGATCCTGGTGTGGTTCATCCTGCCCTGGCTGGACAAGAGCCCGGTGCGCTCGGGTCACTATCGTCCGCTGTTCCGCAAGTTCTTCTGGTTCGGCCTGATCCCGACCATGGCGGCGCTGTTCTACCTGGGCGGTGCCCACGCGGAAGAGCCGTACATCATGCTCAGCCAGATCTTCACGGCTTACTACTTCATGCACTTCCTGGTGATCCTGCCGATCATCAGCCAGATCGAAGTGCCCAAGCCGCTGCCCTTCTCGATCACCGAAGCGGTGCTCGGCAAGGACAAGGCCGCGGAAGCTCCGCGCGCCGGAACGGTTGACGGCACTGACGCTGGCACCGCCACTGATGGTTCGCTGCAACCGGCCGAGTAATCGGCCGGGGCAGTCCCAAGCTATCTGAACCGACAACGAGAAAGAGTTCAGTCATGTCTATTCGTCTCGGCGGCATCATTGCAGGCCTGGCCATCACCCTAGTTCTGGTGCTCTGGTCGCTTGCACCCGGTGTCTACAACTTCGCCTTCGGCCCGGCCCCGGAAAAGCAGCCTTCCTATGCCTTCTACGAGCATGGTGAAGGCCCGGCGAACGGCTTCTCGTTCGACGGTGCGTTCGGCAAGTGGGACTATGCCCAGCTGCAACGCGGCTATCAGGTCTACAAGGAGGTCTGCTCGGCCTGCCACAGCCTGAAGTTCGTCGCGTTCCGCAACCTTCAGGACCTTGGCTACACCGAAGCTGAAGTTGACGCCGAAGCCGCCAGCTGGACCGTTCCGGGCATCGATCCCGCCACTGGCGAGACGACCACCCGTCCGGGTGAGCCGACCGATTACTTCCCGATGCCGTTCCCCAACGCCATCGCCGCGGCGGCTGCCAACAACAACGCGATCCCGCCTGATCTTTCGCTGATCACCAAGGCGCGTCATGACGGTTCGAACTACGTCTATTCGCTGCTGACCGGCTATGGCGAGGCCGATCCGGCCAAGGCCGCCAAGGTTGGCTTCGAGACCCCCGACGGCCTCTATTTCAACAAGCACTTCCCGAACGTGAACATCGCCATGGCGCCGCCGCTCGCGGTGGATGGTCAGGTGACCTTCGCTGATGGCACGGCCTCGACCATCCCTCAGATGGCGACCGACGTGGCGGCCTTCTTGACCTGGACCGCCGAGCCTTCGCTGGTGGAGCGCAAGCAGACCGGTTGGTTCGTGATCGGCTTCCTGCTGTTCGCCACCGTGCTGGCCTTCCTCAGCTACAAGCAGATCTGGGCCGGGCTGAAGCCGAAGAAGGGCTAAGCCTACCCCCTCGAAACGCAGTAGCGCCCCGTCATCCCTTGCGGATGGCGGGGCGCTCTGCTTTGAGGGGCTCGAAAGGGGCTCGCCGACATGACTGCACCGCATCTCTCTCCCGCAGAGCTCAAGGCGCTGGTGCGAACCGTGCCGGATTTCCCGCATCCGGGCATCCAGTTCCGCGACATCACCACGCTGATCGGCCACCATCAGGGCATGGCGGCGAGCGTGCATCATCTCGCCGAACTCGCCGATGCGGCGGGCGCGCACAAGATCGCCGGCATGGAAGCGCGCGGCTTCATCTTCGGCGCGGCGGTCGCGGTGCAGCTCGGCATCGGCTTTGTGCCGGTGCGCAAGCCCGGCAAGCTCCCGATCCATACCATCGGCATCGACTACGCGCTTGAATACGGTACCGACCGGCTCGAGATGGACCCCGGTGCGGTCGAGCCAGGGCAGAAGGTGGTGATGGTCGATGACCTTATCGCCACCGGCGGCACGGCGCTCGCCTCGGCCGAGCTGCTGCGCATGGCCGGGGCGGTTGTCGAGCAGGCCCTGTTCGTGATCGACCTGCCCGACCTCGGCGGCGCGGGGCGGCTCCGCAGTGCGGGGATCGCAGTCAACGCCCTGATGGAATTCGAGGGCGAGTGACCTTGCCTCAGCTCGCCAGCGGAACCTTGGCGGGCCGGTTTGGGTTGTGCTGCGGCAAAACCCTCGTCTATGCCTGACAGGGGCGCAGACCATCGCTCCGTCGCAACGCCTATTCGTATGACAAAGGACCACCGGGGCCGCCAATGGCTATTGCCTTGACGCTTTTGACACTGGTGGCGCTCCCGTTTGTGGCTGCGCTGGCGATTGCGCTGCTGCATGGCAGGGGGCGTGCGGTGCATTCCACCATCGCAGCGGGTGCGAGCGCAGGTGGCCTGGCGCTACTGGCGATGCTGACCTCGCCAGTGCTCGGCGGCGAGGTGCCTTCGGCCAGCTGGGCGTGGGTACCTGCGCTGGGCCTCGATCTGACGCTGATGGTCGATCCGCTGGGGTTGATGTTCGCCGGATTGATCCTTGGCATCGGCTTGCTGGTGGTGATCTTCGGGCATTTCTACCTCTATGCGGGAGAGGCCACCGGGCGGTTCTTTGCCAGCCTGATGCTGTTTCAGGGCGCGATGCTGGGCATCGTGATCGCGGGCAATGTCCTGCTGCTGCTGGTGTTCTGGGAGATGACCAGCTTGGCCTCGTTCCTGCTGATCGGCTTCTGGCAGCACAAGGCGGAGGCCCGCCAAGGCGCACGCATGGCGCTGGCGGTCACGGGCGGCGGGGGCCTCGCGCTGATCGGGGGGATGGTGTTGCTGGGGCTGGTGGCGGGAAGCTTTGACCTTGCGACGATCCTTGAGCGAGGCGACATCGTTCGCGCATCACCGCTTTACCCCGTGCTGCTGGGGCTGATCCTGCTGGGGTGCTTCACCAAGTCGGCACAGTTCCCGTTCCACTTCTGGCTCCCCCACGCGATGGCCGCGCCGACCCCGGTGAGCGCCTATCTCCACTCGGCGACGATGGTGAAGGCGGGTGTGTTCCTGCTCGCCCGCCTGTGGCCAGTGCTGGCGGGGACCGAGCTCTACACCGTCACCGTCACCAGCGTGGGCCTGACCACGATGATCTTCGGCGCGGTGGTGGCGTTGTTCCGGCACGATCTGAAGAGCATTCTTGCCTATTCCACCATCTCGCAGCTCGGGATGCTGGTGATGCTGCTCGGCTTTTCGCTGGAAGCGGCCGCGCTGGCGGCGGTGCTGCACATCCTCAACCACGCCGCGTTCAAGGCGGCGCTGTTTATGAGCGCCGGGATCGTTGAGCATGAGACCGGCACGCGCGATATCCGCAGGCTCGGCGGACTGGCGAAGGCGATGCCGATCACCGCGCTGATCGCCACACTCGCGGCAGCCTCTATGGCGGGCCTGCCGCCGCTGGGCGGATTCATCTCCAAGGAGCTGATGCTGTACGAGACGCCCAAGCTCGCGCTGCTGGGTCTGCCGTGGCTGCTGCCGGTGCTGGCAACGTTGGGCGCGACCTTCTCGGTCGGCTATTCGCTGCGGCTGGCCGCGCATCTGTTCTTCGGCCAACCGCGCGAGGCCGAGCCCTTTGCCCGCGCGCATGATCCGGGCGCAGGGATGTGGGCCGCGCCTGCCTTGCTCACCACCCTGGCGATGCTGCTCGGTCTGATCCCGATGCTGCTCGCAGGCCCGCTGGTGGGCGCGGTGACCGCCGCCGTTACCGGAGCGCCCGCGCCCGAATTCGACCTCGCGCTGTGGCATGGGGTCAATCTCGCGCTGATCCTCAGCCTGATCGCGGTCGCGGGCGGCGCGTTGCTGCTGTGGCAGCATAAGC
>JBIPOH010000301.1:0-4226 GCA_044379435.1 Novosphingobium sp. | reverse complement strand
CCTCTCGTTGAAGGAGGCTCCATGGTCAGACGGCCTTGCCGCCATCACCAACTCAAATCATCGTCACCCAACACCGGCCAATAGCCCTCTCCCGCGCAGCGGGTTCGTGCATTGGGGCGCAAGCGGTCATGAGAGTGCGGCGCCTACGCCGCACTCCGCCGGCCTGCGAGATTCAGCGGCCGGCGCTCCGCTGGCAACGCTGCAGCCCTGTCCCACAGGAAGTCGCCGGAGAAGGCGATGTGCTCCCAGCCCACGGGGGAGGTGTGTGCGAGGAGGTGGTCGGGCACGCTGTCGCCCGACGTGCGGATATGCGCGACGGCATCGGCCATGTAAGTCGAATTCCAGTAGACAATGGCAGCGATGACCAGGTTGAGGCCGGACGCCCGGAACTGCTGCGCCTCATGGCTGCGGTCGGCGATGCGGCCCTGCCGAAACGTGCATATCGCCTGGGCAAGCGCATGCCGTTGCTCGCCCTTGTTCAGACCGGCATGGCAGCGTCGGCGCAGCTCCGGCATCTCGAGCCAGTCGACCATGAACAGCGTGCGTTCGACGCGGCCGATTTCCTGGAGCGCTAGGTCGAGCTGGTTTTGGCGCTCATAGGCTGCCAGCTTCTTCAGCATCGTCGACGGTGCGACGCTACCAGTCTTCAGCGATGCGACGAGCCGCAACACATCGCCCCAGTGCTCGGTGATGACGTCGGTGCGAATGCGCTTGCCCATCAGCGGCGCCAGCCCTGGATAAGCGGATGCAGGGCCGATCGAGGCAAGCCGGCGATCAGGGAAGTCGCGTAGCCGCGGGCAGAAGCGGAAGCCGAGTAGCGAGCAGAGCGCGAACACATGGTCGGTGGCACCGCCGGTGTCGGTGTAGTGCTCGGCAATGGTGAGCGACGAGCCATGGTGGAGCAACCCGTCGAGAACATAAGGGGCTTCGTGCGTCGCTGCCGAGATGACGGTGACATGATAGGGACCATGCTGGTCCGAGACGTGGGTATAGAAGGAAAAGCCGGGATCGACACCGTAGCGGGCGTTGACCTCGCCGGCGCCGCTGCCGCGCTTGGCCGAACGAAAGAACTGCCCGTCCGAGGATGAGGTGGTGCCGTCGCCCCAGACAGACGCGATCGGCAGCCGGTGGTGGGCGTCAACGATCTTCGCCAGCGCCGCACGATAGGTCTCCTCGCGAATGAACGCGTCGGCCGTCCACACCAGCTGGTCGCGCGTAACCCCTTGACTGGCATCGGCCATGCGCGAGAGGCCGAGATTGGTAGCGTCGGCGAGGATGGCAGCGAGCAGAGCATTTTCGTTGCTGCAAGGCTCGCCGGTCCGCAGGTTGGTGAATGCCGCGGCAAAGCCGGTCTCGCGCGCCACTTCATGCAGCACTTCGGTGATCCGCGCCGCCGGCAGCAGGCCATCGAGCCGACCGGCAATGGCGTCAGCTTCCTCTGGTGTGGTGGCACGGACCGGCGCGATGTGGAGCTTGCCATCCCGCAACTCGACGCCTTCGAGCTTGCCGCGCGACAGGCGATGCCAGAACCTCGTTAGCCGCCAGTCGAGTTCGCGCCCCCGCGTCTCCAGCCATTCGGCGGCGGTGGCCGGCAGCTTCAGCTCCGCTACCACCGGTCCCGCCGTCTCGGCGCTTATGAGATAGCTGTCGAACCGCCGGTAGTTGCCCGAACGCTCCACCCACACGTCCCCGGACCGGAGCTTGTTCCGCAAGTGAGCGAACACGCCTGTTTCGTAGAGGCGTCGATCGATCTTGCCTTCAGCGCTGACCAGCATCCGCCAGTCCTTGCGGAACGGCATCGGTGCATCTGCCGGGACCTGCCGACGACCGGAACGGTTCAGCTCGCGCAGCAACTGCAGCGCTTTAATGGTGGGATCGCCGGGGCGAGCCGCCTTGAAGTCGAGCACGTCGAGCAAAAGTGGCGCAAACTTCCTCAGCGTCGTCCAGCGATCGGCAGCGCGGACCAGCGGATCTTGCCCTGCAAGCTCGGCGATCGCCGTCACCTCTGCCCGGGCGCGCATCAGCTTGGCCCAACCCACTTTGCTGTCGAGAACCGCCATAGCATCGGCGTCATTGTCCGCAGCCTCGCTCAGCGCGTCGAGCGTGCCGCGGAACAGCCGCATCAGCCGGCCGACATCCTTGCCGGTGGCGGCATAGTTCCGATCCTGGGCGTTGCGCGCCCTGGTGAACGCGCCGCCGATCAGGCGGTCGGCCATTTCGAGCGCAGCATCGGTCAATCTCGCCTCCAGATCGAGCAGGAGCGCGACGAGGATAGCGTGCCGCCGATGCGACGAGTAGCGGTCGAGCAGATAGGCGGACGACGCCCGGCCCTCCCGCATGAGCTGCCGAAGCCGATCGGGGTGGATGGCGGATCCGGCTCCGGGGTCGATGGCAAATTTGCGCACGAAGATCAGCTTCTCGATCAGCTCGCGGACGTGATCGGCCTTGGGTGCTGTCGGAATAGCCTTCGCCCAGGCCAGCGGCGTCACTCCACGATCGGGATCGACAACAAGCAACGTGTCGAGCCTGTCGCGCTGCTCGGTGGTCAGCCCGGCAATCAGCGTGTGGGCAATGCATTTCCTGGCGCGCGCTCGCCCGGCCAGGCCGGTGCGCTCGATGACCGCCTGCGCCGGCAGCATGATCCGTTCGCCGCGCAGAGTATCGATGATGCCAGTGGCGATCGCGAGTCCGCTGTCCGTCGACCATGCCGCCTTGGCGCCTGCCTCGATCATCAGCGGAAGGTCGGCGACTGTCGGCACACGCAGGTCGAGGGCCGCAGCGATCTCGCGAGCATGATCGGTCAGGGTCTGGGATCGCCGAGCATAGCTGGCAAAGGCGCTTGCCGGTTCGCCGATCTGCCCGGCTACGTAGCTGACGAATTCCGGCGGCAGGTCACCGGCGAATGCCAGGCCGAAGCCGGGATGACGCACGAGAGCAAGCTGCACGGCAAAGCCGAGCCGGTTGCCCGAGCGGCGGCGTGCTTCGATCAGCGCGTGATCGGCGGGGCCGAAGGTATAGTGACGAGCAAGCGCGTCTCGGTCGGTCGGCACACCGAACAGAATGCGGCGCTCATCGGTGTTCAGCAGGTCGCGGCGGGCCATGGGTCTCTCCGGGGCATGGGGTAAGATGAAGCGTCGCACGGGGCAGCGCAGACTCCCGGCATGCTGTCACGCAAAGTCGGTGCAGACTACCTTTGCGTGTCTTTGACAAAGTGACGGGTTATGTGACACCATTGAGCTCCAGGTTGACGGCCGCTGTCACGCGCTCGCAAACGGACGTTTACGTGACACGACAGATTGGAAGGGCCAGGCGTGCTGATCGGCTACATGCGTGTGTCGAAGGCCGACGGCAGCCAGGTCACCGACCTGCAGCGCGACGCTCTGGTCGAAGCCGGCGTCCAGGCCGACCAGCTCTACGAGGATCGCGCATCCGGCAAGCGTGACGATCGGCCCGGGCTCGATGCCTGCCTGAAGGCGCTTCGTGAAGGCGACACGCTGGTTGTGTGGAAGCTCGATCGCCTCGGCCGCAACCTGAAGCACTTGGTCGAAGTGGTGCAGGGCCTGAACGCCCGCGGCGTCGGGCTGAAGGTGCTGACCGGCCAAGGCGCCTCCATCGACACCACCACCGCTAATGGCCGGCTGATGTTCGCCTTCTTTGCTGCACTGGCTGAATTTGAGCGCGAGCTGATCGTCGAGCGCACCAACGCCGGCCTTGCGGCGGCGCGGGCCCGCGGCCGTAACGGTGGGCGACCGTTCAAGATGACGGCTGCGAAGCTTCGCCTCGCGCAGGCCGCAATGGGCAAGCCGGAAACGAGGATCGCGGACCTATGCGCCGAACTCGGGGTGACGCGGCAGACGCTCTATCGTCATGTGACGCCCAAGGGCGACCTGAGGCCCGACGGTGACCGCCTTCTGGCACGCAAAACAAAATAGCTGCTGGTCGGTTTCCGCACCAAATCCAGCGGCATAGCCTTGCGCGTCTTTGCACCACGCAAGCCGCCGTTCCGGCATGGCGAGCCGTGCTGGATGACGCAACCAAACGTACAATCGTGCTGAGCTTACATCAATTTTTGGGGCTGAAGCGCCTCTCAGCTGCGATGGATATCTTGCGGCCGTACTCGCACATTGATAAATTGAACGGGCCGATGTTCATGGATCAATGATGAGCGAACTCGAGATCCGGCGCTACAAGGCTGCCGTGGCCGAACTCAAAGCCGCTGGCCTCTA
>JBIPOH010000052.1:0-14315 GCA_044379435.1 Novosphingobium sp. | reverse complement strand
GATCGCGCCGCTCAGCGTGAGGATGATGAGCAGCGGCGCGGTCCATAGCGCTGCATAGAAATGCCATCGCCACACCGCGCGGTAGCCGTGGGGGCGGAGGGGTTCATCAAGGCTTGCCATGGACCGCGCCCCCTTCAGAAGCCGACCGACACGCGCACGCTGAACGTGCGCGGATCGCCGGGATAGACGGCAAACCCGTTGCCCGATGCTGTGAAGTACCGCTCGTCCAGCAGGTTGCTCAGCGTGGCGTCGATGCGGAAGGGCTTCAGCACAAGGCCCACGCCAATATCTGCCAGCGCGTAGGCCGGCAGGGCCGCATCACTGCCATCGACCAGCGCGCGGGCGGTCACGTGGTTCAGCCCGCCGCGCAGGGTGAGCGGCGTGCCCGGCACCGCCACGCTGATGCGCGCGGTGAAGCTGTGGCGCGGCAGATCGCCAATGCGCTTGCCCGCAATGCCATCGTTGTTGTGCGTCACCTTGCCATCCATCAGCGCATAGCCGCCAGTCAGCGTCCACCAGTCCAGCGGCTGCCATTCGCCCTCGGCCTCGATCCCGCGCACCCGCTGTTCGCCGGCATTGATGCTGAAATCGGGATCGGTCGGATCGGCGGTGACGGCATTAACGTGCTTGATCTGGAACGCGGATATGCTGGCGCGCAGCGTGCCGGTGCGAAGGCGCAGGCCTGCTTCGGCCTGATTGGAGCGTTCCGGCTGGAGCGGGGTGCCGGTGCGGGTGCGCGCGCCTGCGGTGCGCTCCACATCGAAGCCGGTGTTGTATCCGGCATAGAACGAGACAGCGTCGGTCACCCGGTAAGTCGAGCCCACCTGCCAGATCGTCGTGCTGGTCCTGGCGCGGTTGTTGGTTGCGCCGCCGAAATCGCCATCGCGCGCATCGATCCAGCTGTGCCGCGCTGCACCGATCAGGTTCCAGCGCGGGGTCAGGTCGATCTGGTCCTGCACGTAAACGGCGTGGCCGTCGATGTGGTAGAACCCGTCGAAGGCAAACGTGCTGGCAGGGGCGGTGCCGTTGAAGCCGTAGACTGGTGCCAGCACGTTGATCGGGCTGACATTGGTGAGGGTGAACTGGGTGAAGCGGCTGCGTTCGTGGTCGTATTCATAGCCCATCAGCAGCTTGTGGGTGAACGGACCCGTCACCAGCCGCCCGGCCAGATCGAGCTGTGCGATGGTATAAGCATCGTCCTCGCGCCCGCGGCGGCCGTTGCGATTGATGATCGCCGGGTTGACCGCATCGGGCGCGCGCAGGCGGATCTGGGTGAAGGCGGTGTTGAACTCCTGATATTGCAGGCGCGGCGTGATGGTCCAGCCATCGGCAAGGCGCACATCGACCCATGTCTGCACCAGTGGCGCATCGGCGGTGAGCGTATCGACTGCCGGTTCACCGAGATAGAGCCCGCGCCGCAGCGCCGGAACGTCGCCTTTCACCGTGCCCGCCAACGGCAGGCCCGGATTGCGCCGGGTATCACGCTCGACATACTCGGCCACGAAATACGCGGTCACGCTGTCAGACGGCGCATAGCGCAGGTTCAGCGCGATGTTCTTGCGGTTGAGATCCTGAAAATCGACGAAAGTGCCGGAACGCTCCACCTCGCCCGTCAGGCGCACGGCAAGGCCCGGGGCAAGCCCGGTGTTCATGTCGAACGTCAGTATCTTCTGATCAAACTGCCCCGCCGTGAGCGCGAAGGTGGCGGATGGGCGCTCTTCCGGCCTGCGAGTCACGATGCTGACGATGCCGCCGACCGCCGATTGGCCATAGAGCACGCCCGAGTGGCCTTTCAGCACCTCGGCTCGGCCGATGTTCGAAAGCGCCGAGGCATCGACGTCCTCATAGTAGCGCTGGCGGATGCCGTTGCGCATCTGATCGGCCAGAAAGCCGCGCACTTTGATGCTGAACGACTGATAGGAGCCGACGCGCGAGAAACCGGGATTTGCGCTGGGTACGGTGCGCAGCAGATCGCCGACCGAACGCGCGCCGCGTTCGATGATGTCTTCAGCCGTCACGATCTGGATCGATTGCGGCAGCCGGGCGATGGGAATGCCCGATTTGGCGCCGAAATCGCCGGAAAGCTTGGTGCCGGTGACGATGATGTCGCGGCTGTCCGAACTGGCAGGGGGCGCGGCTTCTTCGGCGCGCGCAGGGGAAGTCACCGCCAGCATGGCGGCAAGGGCAAGAATCGAAGTCTTCATGAAATCTGGCTCCACACCGGCGCGGAGAGGGCGCGCGGCGCATCAGGAATAAGTGCCCGGCGGTCAGCGCCGGGCCGTGGGTTCCGTCAGCGGGAGAGTGGCGGTCCGCGCAGCGGCGGGCGCAAGTGGCCCGGACGCTGCAGGCGCGGGTGCCGGGCCGGGACAAAGCCGAGCAGCAGGATGAACGCCAGCGCCAGCGCGAGCAGCGCCGGATTGGCCCCGCCGGTCGCGGCCATGGCGAGCGAGGAAAACGCGCATTCGCCCTTGGCGGCGCTGCCTGTTTTGCCTGCCGTGCCCTTCATCGGCACGGCAATCTGTGCCATCCCGTCGTGGCCAAGGCTGTCGACGCAGATGCGGATCGTCAGGACTTTGGCCTCGGGCGCGATCATGGTGCCTGCCGGCAGCGCGATCCTCAGGCACAGCGCGGCGGCAACCAGCACCATGGCCAGCAGGCGATACCGTAAGACAAGGCGGCGCAGGGCAAGCATCTGCGCGGCGCCCAAGCGGCAGTGGCGGGCGCTGTCACTGCGCATGTTCCGTCAACATGGCTGGCAAAGTCTTGCTGCCTGCACCCGGCCCGCCGCGCATTAACCAGTTAACCTGTTCCTAACCAAGGAGGCGTAGCTTTTGTGGAGGGCCGGACGATAACCAGACTGTCCGGCTGGCATTCAAGCGGAGCGAGTGGGCCATGGCCACGACCGAGACAGCGCAGACCATTCTGTCCGAAATGCAGGAGTTTGCGGGATTTCTCCCGAGCGAACAGCGCTATATCCGGCGCAGCCTCGATGTCGGCCTTGGCCGCCACGATGCCTTCCGTCGCTGGGCGCGCGGGCCGCACGAGGCAGCCTCGATCCGCACGCAATATGTGATCTATCAGGATCTCAAGCTGCTGCGCGGCCTGCTGAAAAGCGAGATCGAAGACGGCGAAGGGGCCGGACTCGACGACCTCGAGGCCGTGATGGGGCCGCTGCTGCGGGTTACCACGTTCGATCTGGCGCAAGGCCGCATCGAATGCTTCTCGGCCTACCGCTTCCTCTACGAACGCCTGCTTGGCGCGGAAGTGCGCCCTTGGTTGCCCGCCGCTTTCTGCGGCGCCGCCGCGCTGCCGCATATCCGCCCGGAACGGCGCAAGGAACTGCTCCAGTCGATTAGCGAAGCGGCAGCGACCGCGCCGGGCTGGTCGCAGCGCGCACCGCGTTTCTTCCCGGACTATGTCGAGCTGGAAGAGGCGGCCTGAGGGCCTTCACCCATCATCACCTGCAAACGTAGCGACGCATCCAGAGCCGCGTAGCGCGGCCCTGGATGCGTCGCTGTGCGCGTGGGAAGGACCGCCTACTTCGCGCGGTCGGGCTTGGCCCGCCATGCGCCCTTGCGGTGCGGCTTCTTCGGGGCTTCCGGCCGCCCAGTCTGGCGATAGGGCTTGGGCGCGTAGTTCGGCTTGCCTTCGCGGCGATGGCGGCGGGCGTCTTCGCGCGGGGCACCGTCCATCACCGCAATCTCGAACTCGTCGGCTTCTTCGGTCGTGCGGCGCACCGCGTCCATGAAGCGCGCGGCGATGGCCGTGGGCACTTCGAACAGCGTTTCCTGCGCGGTGATGCGGATCGCGCCGATTTCGCTCCGGCTCACGTGCCCGCGGCGGCACAGCAGCGGCAGCACCCAGCGCGGATCGGCGTTCTGATCGCGCCCGATGTTGAGGCGCATCCACGTGCTCTGCTCGAACCCGGCGCGCGGCTCGCGCGGGGGCGGCGGCCCGCCCGGATCGCTGACCATCAGATCTTCCGGCTCGGGCATCCGCGCGCGGTGGACCTGCACCAGCGCCATGGCGATATCTTCGGCGCTGCGTTCGGCGAGCAGGGCTTGCGCGAGCGTGCGGTCTTCCTCGGTCGCCTCTACCGGGGCGAGGAGCACGGACATCAGGCGCGCCGAATCCGCTGTGCGGATATCAGCAGCAGATGGCACGGGCACCCAGCGCGCAGGAATGCGCGCGCCGCGCAGCATGGCCTCGACGCGCTTGCGGCGCGGATAGGGCACGATCAGCACGGCAGTGCCCTTTTTGCCGGCACGCCCGGTGCGGCCCGAGCGGTGCTGCAGCGTTTCGGCATCGCGCGGTATCTCGACATGGACGACGAGGCTAAGGCTGGGCAGATCGATTCCGCGCGCGGCGACATCAGTTGCCACGCAGACGCGCGCGCGGCGATCACGCAGTGCCTGCAGCGCGTGGTTGCGCTCGTTCTGGCTATGCTCGCCCGAAAGCGCGACCACGGCAAAGCCGCGCTCGGTCAGGCTGGCGTGGAGGCGGCGGACGTTATCGCGCGTCGCGCAGAACAGCATTGCGGTTTCGGCTTCGTGGAAGCGCAGCAGATTGACCACGGCATGTTCGATATCGGCGGGCGCGACAGCCATCGCCTGATAATCGATATCGCCGTGGCCGCGCTCTTCGGAAACCGTCGAGATGCGCAGCGCATCGCGCTGATAGCGGCGGGCGAGGGCCACGATGGGCGAAGGCATGGTAGCCGAGAACAGCAGCGTGCGGCGTTCAGGCGGGGTGGCATCAAGAATCGCTTCGAGGTCTTCGCGGAAGCCCATGTCGAGCATTTCGTCCGCCTCATCGAGCACGGCGGCGCGCAGGGCGGACAGCTGGAGGGCGCCGCGTTCGAGGTGATCGCGCAGGCGGCCCGGCGTGCCGACGACAATATGCGTGCCTTGGGCCAGCATCCGGCGTTCGCGCGATGCATCCATTCCGCCGACGCAGGTGGCAATGCGGGCGCCAGTCTGTTCGTAAAGCCAGGCGAGTTCGCGGCTGACTTGCAGCGCGAGTTCGCGAGTCGGTGCGATCACCAGCGCCAGCGGCGAACCGGCGTAGGGCATGCGGTCTTCGCCGCCGAGCAGTTCTGCGGCCATGGCCAGGCCGAAGGCGACGGTCTTGCCCGAGCCGGTCTGGGCCGAGACGACGAGATCGCGGCCAGCGGCCTCTGCTTCGAGGACGGCGGCCTGAACCGGGGTGGGCGCGGCATAGCCGCGTGCTGCCACGGCGGCGCCGAGGGCGGGGGGAAGCTGTGAAAAGGGCATGGTGTTTCCGGGGAGTCTGATCAGCGGCCCGATCAAGCGGCGGCGGCCATCATGGCCAGCTCCCGCGCCGGGCGAAGCGCGGCCCATAGCGCATCCGGAGCGGTTTGGCTTCATCTGATTGCAGGAGAAACGGGGCGGGCCTGCTGATCTCTTGTTTCTGGCCCGGCGAGCGATAGAATTGGCGGCGCAATCCACGCGCTGGCAGCAGACTCGGTGCGGGAAAAACGAGAGGAACGAGTATGACAGGCGCCCAAACCCCGCATCTGCCCCCGCATCCCTACAAGGACTATTACGGCAACTTCATCGGTGGGCGCTGGGTCGATGCCGCGGATGGGCGGCGGTTCGAAAATCCCTCGCCGATCACCGGCAAGGTGATTACCTCGCTCGCACGCTCTTCTGTCGCCGATGTGGAAGCCGCGCTCGATGCCGCGCACGCTGCCAAGGATGCGTGGGGCCGCACCAGCCCGGCCGAGCGCGCGCTGATCCTGAACCGCATTGCCGACCGCATGGAAGCCAATCTTGCGCTGCTCGCCACGGCGGAGACGTGGGACAACGGCAAGCCGATCCGCGAGACGATGGCGGCGGACATGCCGCTGGCTATCGATCACTTCCGCTACTTCGCGGGCTGCATCCGCGCGCAGGAAGGCGGCATTTCCGAGATCGACCACGACACCATTGCCTACCATTTCCATGAACCGCTGGGCGTTGTCGGCCAGATCATCCCGTGGAACTTCCCGATCCTGATGGCGGTGTGGAAGCTTGCCCCGGCACTGGCGGCGGGCAATTGCGTGGTGCTCAAGCCTGCCGAGCAGACCCCGGCTTCGATCCACGTGCTGCTCGAACTGATCGCCGATCTCCTGCCGCCGGGCGTGCTCAACGTGGTCAACGGCTTCGGGCTGGAAGCGGGCAAGCCGCTGGCGCAGAGCCGCCGCATCGCCAAGATCGCCTTCACCGGCGAGACGACGACTGGCCGCCTGATCATGCAGTATGCCAGCGAGAACCTGATTCCCGTCACGCTGGAATTGGGCGGCAAATCGCCCAACATCTTCTTCGCCGACGTGATGGATGCGGACGACGACTTCTTCGACAAGGCCTTGGAAGGTTTTGCCATGTTCGCGCTCAATCAGGGCGAGGTCTGCACTTGCCCGAGCCGCGCGCTGATCCAGGAATCGATCTATGATCGCTTCATGGAGCGCGCCGTGGCCCGCGTTGAAAAGATCGTGCAGGGCAGCCCGCTCGATGCCGCGACGATGATCGGCGCGCAGGCTTCGTCCGAACAGCTGGAGAAGATCCTCTCCTACTTCGAGATCGCCCGGAATGAAGGTGCCAAGGTGCTGACAGGCGGCGAGCGCGCGGTGATGCAGGGCGACATGGCCGGCGGCTTCTATATCAAGCCGACGATCCTTGAAGGCCACAACAAGATGCGCGTGTTTCAGGAGGAAATCTTCGGCCCCGTGGTGGCGGTGACGACCTTCAAGGACGCCGAGGATGCGCACGCGATTGCCAACGACACGCTCTATGGCCTTGGCGCGGGCGTGTGGACGCGCAATGGCACGCAGGCCTATCGCACCGGCCGCGCTGTGCAGGCCGGGCGCGTGTGGACCAATTGCTATCACGCCTATCCCGCGCACGCGGCGTTTGGCGGCTACAAGCAATCGGGCATCGGGCGCGAGAACCACAAGATGATGCTCGATCACTACCAGCAGACCAAGAATCTGCTCGTAAGCTACAGCCCCAAGGCGCTGGGCTTCTTTTGACGGCCATGGCGGCAGCCGAAAGCCGCGTTTCCGCCACGCCCGAAGCGCTGGCCCTGCTTGGCGAAATCATCGCCGAGCACGGGCCAGTGCTGTTTCACCAGTCGGGCGGGTGCTGCGATGGCTCCTCGCCGATGTGCTACCCGGCGGGCGAGTTCCGGGTCGGCGCGGGCGATGTGCTGCTGGGGCATGTGGGGGAGGCGCCGTTCTACATCGGCGCGCTTCAGGCCGAAGCGTGGGGGGAATTGGACCTGCTGCTCGATGCCGTACCCGGGCGCGGCGGCATGTTCAGCCTTGATAACGGGCGCGAGCGGCGCTTCCTTATCCGCTCTGGGGCCTGCGCCGCATAGAGTCAGATCATGTGGGGAAAAGGTGGCACCCGGGCAGGGTGCGGGGGGGATGGTCCTGCCCGGGTGCTCTTGGGCTCTGCGCGGCCGAAACCGGCCACCAGAGCGCAGAGGGCCGCCGGGAAGGGAGGGGGGAACCGGCGGCTGCACAGTATACTTAGGAAGCGGAATCGCGCTTCGGTAGGGGTGAAAACCGGAACGCCATGTTTCATTTCTTTAACGGGCGCCAAGGTGTGCTGCGCGCCCGATGATCCGAGTCGGATGATCCGGGTCCGTCTTTGGCTGCGCCCTCGCTCTCAGGCCACGCTCAATTGCGCCACGGTCGTCGTCATGCTGCTGTCGCTGTAGAACGTGTAGTCGTTGCCGGTCTGGGTGTAGAACGCGCCGTTCGCGATTTGCAGCGTATCGCCCGCATCGAAGGCAAGGGTAAGCTGCGAAGCATTGCCCGCGCCTGCCACGCCCTGAATGAAGGTGGCATCCACGGTGAGGTTGGCATTGGTGCCGCTCGCGGTGAAATCGATCGTCTCCACCCGGCTGAGCACGCTGGCCAGCTGCGCGGAGGAAACCGCGCCCGCATTTTCGGCGATGGCCACGCTATCGGACCCGCCGCCCCCATCGATCGAGAAGCTGTAACCCAGCGCCAGCGTGAACATGTCGCCGAAGCTTGAACCGATCACGCTTTCCACGCCCGAGAGGCTGTCGCCCGCCGCATCGCCGCCGCTGCCCGTGCCCGTCCCCGCGCCGCCGCCGCCCAGACTGAGCGCAATGGCACCGCCTGCCTGCGAATAGTCTGCCGTATCGGTCCCGCTGCCGCCGATCAGGGTGTCTGCTCCCGCGCCGCCAGCCAGTCGGTCGTTGCCACTGCCGCCTTCGAGCACGTTGGCACCGCCATCGCCGGTCAGCCGGTCGCTGAAGGCCGAGCCGATGAGGTTTTCAATGGCGTTATAGGTGTCGCCCGCCGCTTCGTTGGTGTTGAAGGCGCTGTCTGCCAGGTTGGCCGCCACACCGAGCGCGGAGTTGGCGTAAGTGGCCGTATCTGTGCCCGCGCCGCCATCCATCGCATCGCTGCCTGCGCCGCCATTCAGCAGGTCATTGCCGCCTTCGCCGATGAGCGTGTCGTTGCCGCCGCTGCCGGTCATGGTGTCGTCACCGCCGCCGCCGCGGAAGGTTTCGTCTGCTGCCGAGCCGATGAAGGTATCTGCGAGGGCGGTGCCGATCACCTGCTCGATGCCCGAAAGCAGATCGCCCGCCGCATCGCCGCCGCCAGAGGCCGTGCCATCGAGCCGAACGCTGATTGCGCTGCCCGAAGCGGAGTAGTCGATCGTATCGAACCCGCCGCCGCCAATGATCGTGTCTGCCCCTCCGCTGCCATGGAGCGTATCGTCGCCCAGCCCGCCATCGAGCAGTTCGACTCCCGCGCCGCCGCGCAGCGTATCGCCGAGCGCGGAGCCGACGACGCCTTCGATCGACGTATAGGTATCGCCCACAGCATCGGCCGCCGTGACGACAAGGCTGCCAGTGGCGAAACTGGCCGTGATCGCGTTGGCCGAATTGGCGAAGGAGACGCTGTCTGTGCCCGCTCCGCCGTCCAGCGTATCGCCGCCTGCCCCGCCGACGAGCACATCGTTGCCGCCGGCGCCCTGCAGCGTATCCGCACCTGCCGTGCCGGAAAGCGTATCGTCGAAGGCCGATCCGATGAGGATCTCCACCCCGCTGATCCGGTCGCCGGTCGCTTCGTTGCCCGAACCGGCCGTGCCATCGAGGAAGGCCGTGACCCCCCCGGTGGAATTGGCATAAGTGAAGGTATCGGTGCCCGCGCCGCCATCGACCGTATCCGCGCCGGTGCCGCCGTTCAGCATATCGTCGCCATTGCCGCCATCCAGCGTATCATCGCCCACAAAGCCGCTGATCGTGTCGTTGCCAGCGCCGCCGATCAAGGTTTCACCCGAGTTGGAGCCGACCAGCGTATCGCTCAAGGCCGAACCAATGATCGCTTCGACCGAGGTGAGCACATCGCCCTGCGCAAAACCGCCATTGGCGGCAGTGCCATCGAGATAGACGGTGACGGCCCCGGTCGAATCCGAATAGTCCGCCGTATCGAAGCCGTTGCCGCCGTTGATCGCATCGGCCCCGCCGCCGCCGCGCAAGGTGTCATCACCGCCGCCGCCAGACAGAGTGTTGGCACCGCCGTCGCCATAAAGCGTGTCGTTGCTGTTCGATCCGGTGAGGTTCTCGATGGCCACATAGGTATCGCCTGCCGCATCGCCTCCGCTGCCGCTGCCTGCCATCAGGCTGGCGGTGACGCCCGCGCCGGATGCGGCATAGCTCACCGTATCGGTGCCGCTGCCGCCATCGAGCACATCGCTGCCGGAATCGCCGCGAAGGGTGTCGTTGCCTTCCATGCCATAAAGCGTGTTGCCACCCGAACCGCCCCACAGCGTATCATCGAACTGGGTGCCCTGCAGGATCTCGACATTGGTGACGACATCGCCTTGCGCCTCGCCGCCGCTGCCGGCGCTGCCATCAAGGCCGATGGTGACACCGGACGAGCCATAGTAGCTCACCGTATCTGTGCCGCCGGCGCCGTTGATCGTATCTGCGCCGCCGAGGCCGCGGAACCATTCCGCCGCGCCCGTGCCGGTCACGCTGTCCGCCTGGTTCGTCAGATAGATGATCTGGAAGTTGCTGTAGGTATCGCCTGCCGCATCGCCGCCAACACCAGCCGTCACGCCATTGAGATTGATCGTCACGCCGGTGCTGACCGAGACGTTTTCGGGCCGGACGGGATCGGTGCCGAAGAACAGGATATTGGTGCCTGCGCCGCCATCCAGCGCATCCGCGCCTGCACCGCCCGAAATCCGGTCATTGCCATTGCCGCCGCTGATCGTATCGTTGCCGCCAAGGCCGATCAGGTTGTCGTTGCCATCGCCGCCGGTGAGCACGTTGCTGCCGCCATTGCCCTGCAGCGTATCGCCTGCGGCTGAGCCGGTGAGGTTCTCGATGCTGACATAGGTGTCGCCCAGCGCATCGCCTGCCGTGCCGCTCCCTGCGTTGAGGTCTGCCGTGACACCGCTGGCCGCCGCCGAATAGTCGACCAGATCGGTGCCATTGCCACCGTTCATCGTATCGAAACCGTTGCCGCCAAGGAACGTATCGTTGCCGTCCTCGCCCAGCAGATTGTCCGAACCGGCTCCGCCATCGATGATGTCGTTGCCCGCACCGCCATTGATCTGATTGTTGCCGGTGTTCCCGGCGAGCGTATCGTTGTGCGCGGAGCCGGTGAGGTTCCTGAACTGCGTGAACGTATCGCCCGCCGCATCGCCCAGCGAGCCGGTGCCGCTTTGCAGGCTTGCGCTGACAGCCGATCCTGCCGTGGCATAGCTCAGCGTGTTGCCACCTGCGCCGCCATCCATCACGTCTGCACCGGCACCGCCGATGATGATATCCTCGCCGTCTTCGCCGTACAGCGAATCATCGCCCGCGCCGCCGTTGATCGTGTCTGCACCGAAGCTGCCCCGGATCGTGTTGGCATTGCCGTCGCCGGTCAGCGTGTCGTTGCCAAAGCCGCCTTGAAGGTCTTCGAACCCGGTGAAGGTATCGCCTTGGGCATCGCCGCCGCTGCCGGTGCCGCTGGCCAGGCTTGCGGTCACTCCGCTGCTTGAATTGAAGTAGCTCAGCGTATCGGTGCCGGTGCCGCCGTCCATCACGTCGGCGCCGCCCCGGCCCTCGATCGTGTCGTTGCCCGCCCCGCCGCGCAGATTGTTGGCGGAACCGCTGCCACCCAGCGTGTCGTCGAAGGCCGAACCGACCGTGTTTTCGATCGAGCCGACGACGAATACATCGCCTTCCGCATCGCCGCCGAAGTTGCCGCCGCTGAAGCCGAGAAAGACGCTGACGCTCGCGCCCGAGGCCGAATAATCGACCGTATCGGTGCCTGCGCCGCCATCAAAGGTGTCGATCCCCGCCCCGCCGATCAGCGTGTCATTGCCGTTGCCGCCGTTCAGGAAATCGGCACCGGCTCCACCATCGAGCGTGTCGTTGCCATCGTTGCCGTTGACTGTTTCGGCAGCCGCCGAGCCGATGAAGGTGTCGTTGAAGGCGGAAAGCGCCCAGATTTCGATATTGGCAAAGGTATCGCCCTGCGCCAGCCCGGTGGAAAGCGCGGCATCGGTGAGATGGACTGTCAGCGCGCTGCCCGAACTGGTGTAGTCCACCGTATCGGTGCCTGCCCCGCCATCCAGCGTATCCGCGCCAAGGCCCGGCGCCAGCACGTCATCGCCGCTGCCGCCCATGATCGTATCGGCATTGCCCGAACCGTAGATCACGTCCGACAGCGCCGAACCGATCACGCGCTCGATCCCGAGCAGCACATCGCCGTTGGCCTGGCCTGCGCTGCCCGCCGTGCCGTCCATCCGCACGATCACGCCGCCCGCCGCGCCGTAATCGGCCGTATCGAAGCCGCTGCCGCCATCGAGCGTGTCTGCCCCGCTCGCGCCGATGAGCGTATCGTCGCCCGCGCCGCCCAGCAGCGTTTCGTTGAAGCCTGCGCCGATCAGCGTATCGCCCAGCGCCGAACCGATCACGCGCTCCACGCCGGTGATCGTGTCGCCTGCGGCATCCCCGCCGCTGGACGCGGTGCCATCAAGCTGGACGATGACTGCAGTGAGGCTGGCGGAATAGTCGATCGTATCGGTGCCGCTGCCGCCATCGATGCTGTCTGCCTGCCCGAACGAGACGAACGTATCGTTGCCGCCCCAGCCAAACAGCTCGGACGCCGCGGTGGACCCGCCGCGCAGTGTATCGCCATAGTTGGTCGAGCCGTAGATCACCTCGATCCCGCTCAGCACATCGCCTGCCGCCCAGCCGCCGGAGTTGACCGAGCCGTTGTTGGTGACCGTGACGGCCGCATTCGAATTGCGGTAATCGACGAGGTCGGTGCCAAGTCCGCCGCTGACCTGATCCGCGCCCAGCCCGGTAATGATGGTATCGTCGCCGTCGCCGCCGCTCAGCACGTCTGCGCCGTCTGCGCCCGTGATCGTATCGTTGCCGCCGCCCGCCTGGATGGTCGATCCGGTGTTCGCCGCAAGGATGGTGTCGTTCTGCCCCGAACCGATGACCGTTTCGATATCGAACAGCCGGTCCCCCGCCGCATCGCCAGTGCCGCCAAAGCCGCCGTCCATGTAGATCAGCATGCCGCTGCTGGTGGAGGCGGAATAGTCGGCCACGTCGTTGCCGCCATCGCCGCGATAGATGTCGGCCCCGCCCGAGGCGATGAACGTGTCATCCCCGCCGCCACCGACGAACTCTTCGTCCGCGGCGCGCCCTTCGAAGCGGTCGCCAAGGCCGGAGCCGATCACGCGTTCGATACTGGCCAGGGTATCACCCGCCGCATCTCCGCCGCTGGAGGTGCCGCCAGTCCGGATCGTCACCGCGCCTGTCGAAGCCGAATAGTCCGCCGTGTCGATGCCGGCCCCGCCGTCGATCGTATCGGCACCGCTGCCGCCGGTGATCGTATCATCGCCATTTCCGCCGAGCAGGGTATCGGTGCCTGCGCCGCCAGACAGCGTATCGTTGCCGTCATAGCCGTCGAACCAGTCGTTGCCGCCTGCGCCTGCGAAGATGTCGGCCCCGCGCGAGCCGGTGAAGCGCTCGACCGCAATGAAGCTGTCGCCCGCCGCATCGCCGCCGGTGGCCGTGCCAGCCGCCAGATCGACGCTGACCCCCGCAACCGAACCCGCATAGCTCACCGTATCGGTGCCCGCGCCGCCATCGAGCACGTCGGCCCCGCCTTCGCCGGAAAGCTGGTCATCGCCCGCACCGCCTTGCAGCGTATCGGCGCCGGTGCCGCCTGCAAGAGTATCGTTTCCGTCGCCGCCGCGCAGCGTGTCATTGGAAAATGCACCCGTGATCGTATCGGCAAAGCCTGATCCGATGACGCCTTCCACGCTCGTCAGCCGGTCTCCTGCTGCGATGTCGCCGCTGCCTGCGCTGCCATCGAGCGCGACAGTGATGCCTGCGCCTGCGCCGGAATAATCCGCCGTGTCGTTGCCGTCGCCGCCGATGAGGGTATCGGTGCCGGTGCCGGCCACCAGCGTATCATCGCCCGCGCCGCCATCCAGCGTGTTTGCTGCTCCGCCGGCGATCAGCGTATCGGTGTAGTCAGAGCCGAGCAGACGTTCGATTCCGGTGAGGGTATCGCCCGCCGCTTCGCCTGCGCTGCCGCTGCCATTGCCGCCGCCTTCGGCCAGGCTGACGGTGACCGCCGCCGCGGCATGTTCATAGGATGCGGTATCGAAGCCTGCGCCGCCATCGATGGTATCCGCGCCTGCGCCGCCTTCGATCACGTCATTGCCGTCATTGCCGATCAGTGTTTCGGCGGCAGCAGCACCGACCAGCGTGTCGGCAAATGCAGAGCCGAGCACGCGCTCGATCCCGATCAGCACATCGCCTGTCGCCGCACCGCCCGAACCGGGGTCGATGCCGTTGTTGTAGATGGTAATGCCCTGCGTACTGGCGGTGTAGTCTGCGGTATCGACGCCGCTGCCGCCATCGAGCTCGTCGCTGCCGGTTCCGCCGATCAGGGTATCGTTGCCTGCGCCGCCCAGCAGGGTATCGCCGCCTGCGCCGCCGTCGAGCCTGTCGATGCCCGCGCCGCCTTCGAGCACATCGGCCAGATTGGACCCGGTCATTCGGTCGTTCTGTGCCGAACCCACCACGCGCTCGATGCCTGTCAGGGTGTCGCCCGCCGCATCGCCTGCGCTGCCCGAGCCCGTGCCGAGATCGAGCGTGATCGCGGCCGCAGAGGCCGAATAGTCCGCCGTATCGAAGCCTTCGCCGCCGGTGAGGGTATCGGCCCCGGCGCTGCCCAGCAGCACGTCGTCGCCCGATTGGCCAAGCAGCGTTTCTGCGCCGGTGCTGCCGCCCAGCGTATCGGCAAAGGC
>JBIPOH010000300.1:0-4233 GCA_044379435.1 Novosphingobium sp. | reverse complement strand
ATGTAGCGGATCTGCATGGTGAGGCCGTCCTTGCCCAGCCAGTTGATCCTCGCGCCGTACCAGCTGCCATCCGACCACATGCATTCGACATAGGTGCCAGCCTTCCAGTCGAACGCGCGCACTTCGCTGGCAATGCGGGTTTCGCGGGTGCCATCATCGAAGCGGATGGTGAGCGAGGAACCGCTCTTGCCGACAACGACGCCCGGGAAGGTCTGCCTGCTGTCACGCCAGGGCGCGAGCACCCAATCGCCGACATCGTGCGCCAGCGCCGGTGCAGCATACGCGTAAGTGCCGAGGGCCAGCGCGATGGCAGCGCGGGCTGCGCGGCGGGAAGGCAGGCTGATCTTCATGTGAGTCTCCCAGAATCTGGCGGCGTGAAACCGGTGTTTGGTGTTCGCCGCGCTTTGTATGCGTTTGCGTAAGTTTGCTTATTGCGGTGCCGCGCGCAAAGCAACCGACGTGGCTCATCCTGCATTGCGAGCGAACCGGCGCGCAGAAGCCGCCCGTCATCGAAGGGGGCGTTGCCGAGGCCCTCCGCCCCGTGTAGGCGAAGCGCCATGCCGTCCGTCCCCGCCGCCAGCGCCGCGCGCTACGCTCCGTCGCGCCGCGACCGGGCCGTATCGTTCGTGCTGGCGGTGCTGGCCGGCGCGCTCATGGTCTTCGTGCTGATCACGATGAGCGCGATGGGCGACGGTGTGGGCGAGGCGGGCGGGCAGCTTACCGCGATCAACATTGCCCCGCCCTCTGCCGACAAGGCCAAGGAAAAGGCCGCGCCCAAGCAGGACGTGAAGCGCGAGCAGGTGCAGACCACGACCACTGTGCCACCGAAACTGCCCCCGCGCGTGGAAGTGCCGAGCAAGAATCAGGTGGAATGGCCGCCGGGCTTCATCCGCATGAGCCGCGATGACATTGCCAAAGCCGATATCAGCCGAATCAAGCCTGCGGGCGGCAGCAGTGGATCGACTGGTGCAGCCAGTGGCGGCGGCGGCAGCGCCGAAGGCACGGGCGACGGGCCGGGCGGCGCGCGGGTCTATAATGCCGAATGGTACCGCGAACCGACGCGGGCGGAGCTTTCGCCCTACATGAGCGCCGCGCGCGGCAGTTCATCCGGTGACTGGGCGATGATCATCTGCCGCACGGTGGAGCGCTACCATGTCGAGGATTGCCGCGAGGTGGAAGAGAGCCCGCGTGGATCGGGGCTGGCGCGCGCGCTGCGGCAGGCTGCCTGGCAATTTCTGGTGCGGCCGCCGCGCGTGGACGGCAAGCCGCAGATCGGCACCTGGGTGCGCATCCGCTTCGATTTCAAGGCGGCGAAGCGCGATGATGCCGATGCGGATGCGCGGTAGGCGGGCAGGCGGGCTCAGAACTCGGACCAGTTGTCCTCGTCGAGCGTGACGGCAAGGTTGCCGTGGACCGGCGCAGGAGCGGCGGCAGCGATCGGGCGCGGCGGATTAGCCGGAGGCGGGAGGGCCGGGCGTGCAGCCGCTGGCGGATTGTAGGTCGGGGTGCTGTAGGCCGGTGTCGCAGCAGCATTGCCGCGAAAGCGCGCGACGAGGTTGGCGAGGTTGGCCGCCTGCCCGGAAAGATTGCGCGAAGCGGCCGCGCTTTCCTCCACCATCGCGGCGTTCTGCTGGGTCATGCGGTCAAGCTCGCCCATGGTCACGTTGACCTTGGAAATGCTCGCCGCCTGATCGACCGCCGCCGTCGCGATACCTTCGACCAGCGAGCCGATTTCGGCGACTTGCGTGATGATGGCATCCAGTGCCTCGCCGGTTTCGCCCACAAGGTGGACGCCCATTTCGACATGCTGCGCGCTGCCGCTGATGAGGCCCTTGATATCGCGCGCGGCCTCGGCCGAACGCTGGGCAAGGGCGCGCACTTCGTTGGCGACGACAGCAAAGCCCCGGCCTGCTTCACCCGCGCGGGCGGCTTCCACCCCGGCGTTGAGCGCAAGCAGGTTGGTCTGGAAGGCGATGCCGTCGATCAGGTCGATGATCTGGGTGATCGTCTTCGAGCTTTCGACAATGCTGTCCATCGCGCTGACGGCCCGCTTCACCACATCTCCGCCCGCGTTGGCCCTGTCGGTGGCACGCACGATGGTTTCGCGCACGGCGCCTGCATTGCCGGCGCTCTGTTCGACCTTGGCGGTCACTTCGCGCATCGCGTTGGCGGCGGATTCGAGGCTGGCGGCTTGCTGTTCGGTGCGCGAGGCCAGATCGTCTGACGCTGCGCGGATTTCGGTCGAGCCGGTCTGGACGCTGGTCGCGGTGCCGGCAACCGATCCGATCACCTGCTCCAGTTCGCTCGCCATGGCGTTGAAATCGGTCTTGAGCCGCGCGAAGGGGCCTTCCAGCGCGGCGGTAACGCGCGCGCCAAGATCGCCTTCCTTGAACTGCGCCAGCGCGCTGCCCAGCGTACCAACGATCAGTTCGACCTGTTCAGCCTTGCTCTTTTCCGCCCGAGCAAGCTGGTCCTGCAGCCCGCGCATCGCCCGGCCAAGCGCGCCGACTTCGTCTTGCGTATCGGCCACCTGCAGCGAGCCATCGAGGCGCCCATCGGCCAAATCCTGGATCGCATGGGTGATCTGGCCGACTGGCCTGGCAACGAGCCGCACCATCGCAAGATAGATCCCGCCCAGCGCACCAAGCAGGCCCAGTGCTGCAAGCACACCCGTCCACAGCGCAATGGCATAGGCCGAGGCGGCGTCCTCGCTCGCCACATCGATATGGTGCTTCTGGTAATTTGCCAGATCGGCCAGCGCCTTGGTCGTCACTTCGACCTGCTCGTTCGATGTGGCGAGGCGGGCCAGCGCTTCGGCAGTGCGGGCTTCGGATGAAAGCTGGACGATCTGGGTGGTGTCCTGGCTCATCTGCTGCCAGCCAGACTTGAACGCCTTGAGATAACCTTTTTCCTTGTCGTCGAGATCGGTTGCCTCGAACGCGGCGGTCTGGGTGCTGATGATCTTCTGATTCGCCGCGATCTTCGCCTCGGCATCGGCACGCTCGTATTCATCGGCGGCGAGCAGGTGGGCGCGCAAGGCGTTCTCGAACTCGGCCATGGCAAGGTTGATCTTGTCTGCGGAAAGCGCCTGCGGCACGTGATCCTCCGCCACTTCGATCTCGGATGTGCGCATCGCATGCATGCGCCAGACCATGGTGCCGATCGCGGCGACGACGACCAGCGAAAGCACCGCGAACATCACCGCGAGCTTGCGTCCGATCGGAGCGTTCCTGAGATAATCCATGCCGAATGTGCCCGTCTCTGCCGCTGCGCGGGACTGCGCGGCGGATATCGGGCAGGTCTCTATCCCGGCGGAGGCTGCAACGGGGTTTGGCCCGGCCTAGGGTGAATCCCGCAGGGCACGGTTAAAATCGCTTGAAGGCTGGACCCCGCGCCCTCAGGCGTCGATCATTTCGGGATCGAGTTCGCCCGCGCGGTTCTGGATGAACATGAAGCGCTGGGCGGGATCGCGGCCCATCAGGCGGTCGACGAGGTCCTTCACCGCCGCCCGGCCTTCATATTCAGGCGGCAGCGTGATGCGGATCAGGCTGCGGGTGGCAGTGCTCATCGTCGTTTCGCGCAGTTGCTGCGGGTTCATCTCGCCAAGGCCCTTGAAGCGGCCGACCTCCACCTTCTTGCCCTTGAACTTCGTGGCCTCCAGTTCGGCGCGGTGCGCATCGTCCTTGGCATAGACCGACGTGGCTCCGCTGGTGAGGCGGTAGAGCGGGGGCTGGGCAAGGTAGAGGTGCCCACGCCGCACGATCTCGGGCATTTCCTGAAAGAAGAAGGTCATCAGCAGCGTGGCGATATGCGCGCCGTCGACATCGGCGTCGGTCATGATGATCACGCGGTCATAGCGCAGCGCATCGGCGTTGCAGTCCTTGCGCATGCCGCAGCCCAAGGCGAGCGCGAGGTCGGCGATTTCGGCATTGGCGCGGATCTTGTCGGCGCTGGCGCTGGCGACGTTGAGGATTTTACCGCGGATCGGCAGGATCGCCTGCGTTTTGCGGTCGCGCGCGTGCTTGGCGCTGCCACCTGCCGAATCGCCTTCGACGATGAACAGCTCGGTCTCGCCGCTGCCTTCGCCGCTGCAATCGGTGAGCTTGCCGGGCAGGCGCAGCTTGCGCGCGTTGGTCGCGGTCTTGCGCTTGACCTCGCGCTCCGCCTTGCGGCGCAGGCGCTCGTCCATGCGTTCCATCACCGCGCCGAGCAGCGCCTTGCCGCGCTCCATAT
>JBIPOH010000299.1:0-4239 GCA_044379435.1 Novosphingobium sp. | reverse complement strand
CGCCGCTTCGAGGCCGATGTAGCCACCGCCGATCACCACGGCGCGCTTTGCCCCGGCATCGAGTTCGCTCATCAGCCGATCGACATCCGCGCGCGTGCGCACCGCGTGGACGCCCGCCAGATCGGCCCCGGCGCAAGTGAGCTTGCGCGGGTCGCCGCCCGCCGCCCAGATCATGTGGCCATACTTGAGGCTGCGCCCATCGCTCAACGTCGCGACATGCGCGGCGGAATCGAGCGCGGTGACTTCTGTGCCGAGCAGCATGGTCACGGCCTTGTCTGCCCAGAAGGCTTCGGGGCGGATCATGATGCGGTCGAAGGTCTTGTCGCGCGCGAGGTATTCCTTGGAGAGCGGCGGGCGCTCGTAAGGCAGTTCGGGCTCGCGCCCCACGACCATGATCGTGCCGGTAAATCCGTTCTGCCGCAGGGCAATTGCGCCTTGCGCGCCGCCATGGCCCGCGCCGACAATCACCACATCCGCCGAAAGGTCCATCTCGCTCATGCCCGCACTCCTTATGGTGAGCGCGGATTTGGCGAAAAGTCGCGGCGCGTCAACTGGCTGGAGCGAGAATGTCCGCCCCAGCCCAGCCGATTACCTTGCCAGCAAGGTCCGCGCCTGGCTCGCCAGCTGGGCCAGCATGGCGGGCGCCACGCCTGCCGTCGCTTGCGCTCGCCCGGTCAATGCGCGGAAATTGCGCACTGGCGCTGCCTGCAAGTCCAGCCACTGCGCGACTGCTTCAGCCGGATCGTGCCCGGAAGCGCGGGCGAGGAAATCGAGCCGCATCTGCTGGAAATCGCGCGCGAGGCCAGCCACAAGCAGGCGCTCCCACGGATCGGAGGGGCTCATCCGGCTGGCCGCCTGCTGCGCCCAATCGAGCCCGAGCGCCGAACCGAGCGTGGAGAATGCCGCCGTCAGCGCAGCCGGATCGATCCCGCGCGTGGCGGCTAGGTGCGCAAGGCCAATCGCGCCGTCCATATCGACGAGGTGGGCAATGCGCTCTGCCACGTGCGGGGGCGCACCCGCATCGGTGAGTTCGGCCAGCAGGCGGCGCGCCTGCACCTTGGCCTCACCCTGCAGCAGCTCGCCCGTGGAAGCCGCAAGCTGTGCAACGCCGGAAGCGAGCTGCGCAATCAGCGTGCCCGGCTCGACCGAACCGCGCCCGGCGCGCAGCACATCCGCGATATGGCCGCGCAGCACTTCGGCGACGCGGGCATAAAGCGAGAGGCGCACCTGTTCGGGCATGGCATCGCCGTCCGGCCCATCGAGCAAGGCCCAGATGCCCCTGAGGTCCAGCAACTGCGCCGCCACGACGAAGGCTGCAGCCACTTGCGCAAGGCTGACGCCTTCCTCTTCGACCAGTTCGAAGGGATGTACTGGCCCCAGATCGTTCACGATGCGGTTGGCGAGTTTGGTCGCGATCAGTTCGCGGCGCAGGCGGTGGGTGCGGATATCCTCGGCAAAAGGCTCGCGCATCTGCGGCGGGAAGGCGGCAAAGAGATCGGCCTCCAGCATCGGATCATCAACCACCGGGCTCTCTTCCAGCGCGCGCTGCAGGACCAGCTTGGAACTGGACAGCAGCACGGCCAGCTCGGGCCGGGTGAAACCATGCCCTCCAGCAGCGCGGCGGAGCATGTCCTCGCTGGAGGCCAGCCCCTCGGTCTTGCGATCAAGGTCGCCGCCTTCTTCCAGCACATCGACCAGCCGGGCATAAGCCGGAGCCGCGCCTGCGCCGCCGCGCTCAGCGATGGACAGCGCGAGGGCCTGTAGGCGGTTGTCCTCCAGCACGAGGTGCGAAACATCGTCGGTCATCGCGGTGAGCAGCGCAACGCGGCCCGGCTCATCCAGCCGCCCGGCGCGCTTGGCTGAGGCGAGCGCGATCTTGATGTTGACCTCGTTGTCCGAGCAATCGACGCCTGCGGAATTGTCGATGAAGTCGGTATTGATCCGCCCGCCGCGCCCACTGGCGCCCGCCAGCGAGTACTCGATGCGGCCGGCCTGCGTGGTGCCGAGGTTCGCGCCTTCGCCGATCACCCGCGCCCGGATTTCCGCGCCGTTCACGCGCAGGGTGTCGTTGGCAGGATCGCCCACCGCGACGTTGTTTTCCGCTGCAGCCTTCACGTATGTGCCGATGCCGCCGAACCAGAGCAGGTCGACTGGTGCCTTGAGGATTGCCGTGATGAGCGATTCGGGGTCGAGCTCGGCATCCTCGATGCCAAGCAGGGCGCGGATTTCGTCGGTCAGCGCAATCTGCTTCACTGACCGGGAAAACACGCCGCCACCTTTGGAAATCAGCGCCTTGTCATAGTCGTCCCAGCTGGAACGCGGCAGCGCGAACAGGCGCGCGCGTTCAGCCCAGCTCGCCGCCGGATCGGGCGCGGGATCGAGGAACACGTGGCGGTGATCGAAGGCGGCCACCACCTTGAGCGCTTTCGACAGCAGCATCCCGTTGCCGAACACATCGCCCGACATGTCGCCGCAGCCCGCCACCGTGATTGGCTGCGTCTGTACATCGACGCCGAGTTCGCGGAAATGGCGCTGTACCGAAAGCCACGCGCCGCGCGCGGTGATGCCCATGGCCTTGTGGTCATAGCCCTTGGAGCCGCCGCTGGCGAAGGCATCATCCAGCCAGAACCCGCCTGCTGCGGCAATGGCGTTGGCAATGTCGGAGAAGGTCGCCGTGCCCTTGTCTGCGGCGACGACGAAATAGGGGTCCTCGCCATCTCGGATCACGACGCTGGCGGGATGGACCACCACGCCGCTCACGATATTGTCGGTTACGGACAGCAGCGTGCGGATGAACAGTTCATAGCTCGTGCGGCCCTCGGCCAGCCAGGCATCGCGCGCGCGGACCGGATCGGGCAACTGTTTGGGATAGAAGCCGCCCTTGGCGCCCGTCGGCACGATCACCGCGTTCTTTACGCGCTGTGCTTTCATCAGACCCAGCACTTCGGTGCGGAAATCGTCACGCCGATCAGACCAGCGCAGCCCGCCGCGCGCCACAGGGCCTGCGCGCAAGTGGATGCCTTCCACGCGCGGGCTGTAGACGAAGATTTCGCGCCACGGCACGGGCTTTGGCAGGCCCGGGACGAGCGCCGAATCGATCTTGAACGCCAGCGCCTCGGCAGCGGCGGGCGCAAACGCATTGGTGCGCAGGATCGCTTCGGCAAGCGCACGAAACTGGCGAAGCAGGCGGTCGTCATTGATGGCGGCGACACCGGCAAGGCCGGTTCGGATCTGCTCTGCAAAGCGGGCTTCGGCTTCGGCGCGATCCTCGGCAAAGGCGGGGTCGTGGCGTGCGAGGAACAGGCCAATCAGGCCGCGTGTCACCGTGGGCGCGTTGCGCAAGGCTTCGACCGCAGTGGGAACCGAGAAGGTCATCCCGGCCTGCCGCAGATAGCGATACCAAGCGCGCATCCAGTTCGCGCCGCGTGCGGTCAACCCCGCCGTCACGATCAGGCGGTTGAATGGATCGTCCTCCGCCGCGCCATTGATCACGGCGCCGAGCGATTCCTCGATGGCCTCGGCGCGTGCCAGCAGTGCGCCGGTCTCTATCCCCTCAGGCAGGGCGACGAGAAAATCATGGATGAAGCCCAGCCGGCCCTTGTCGAGCGCGGTCGGCACTTCCTCCAGCACGCGGAAGCCGAAGTTTTCGAGCACCGGCACCGCGTCCGAAAGCACGATGGCGCCCTCGCGCTGGTAGAGCTTGAGCCGCAGGCCCTCCTCGCCCGGCAGGCGGTGGAGCCGCGCGGCGCGGCGGGGAGCGCCAGTGGCTGTAAGCGCGCGCAGCACGCGAATATCGCCCGCCGCTTCTGCCGGGCCATAGGCACTTCGATAGCCGATGGGGAATGCCTCGGCATAGCGCGCGGCAATCGCGGCAGCGCGGGCCGGGTCCTCACCCTTGGCCAGTTCGGCTTCCACCGATGCCCCCCAGCCGCGCACCATGGCCTGCAAGGCTGCATCGAGCGGAGCCTCATCAGGCACGGCAGCGCCGTCGCGGATGTCGATGACAAAGCGCATCACGGCAAGGGTGCTGCCCTCGACCGAGAGGCTCCAATCGAGGATCGGTGCGTCGGTCGCCGCTTCGAGCATGGCCTGCACGCGCTGACGCAGCTCTGCCGAATGCACGTCGCGCGGCAGCCACACGAAGGCGAACAGGTGCCGCGCGAGCGGGGCGGCGACGAGCGCGAGCCGAGGCCGGGGCCGGTCGATCAGCGTCATCATCGTCGTGGCGACGCGTTCGAG
>JBIPOH010000298.1:0-4241 GCA_044379435.1 Novosphingobium sp. | reverse complement strand
CGCCGTTACGCGCACCGGCAGATGCTTTATGCCGTGAATGAAGTTGCTGCGCAAAAAGGCATGATCGCTGACTTGTTCGATCCTCGTCAGGCGCTTTGCCAGCTCCTGCATGACAATGGCAACTTCGAGCTTGGCCAGCCACATGCCGAGGCAGATATGCGGACCGCCCTGTCCGAACGAGAGGAACGGATTGCGCGGCCGGCCCAGATCGATGGCGTAAGGATCGGCAATCGCGGTCTCGTCGCGGTTTCCGGCGATGAACCACAGCAGCACCTTGTCGCCTTCGCGCACGAGCTTTTCGTGGAAGGTGAAATCGCGCGTGGCAGTGCGGCGGAAATGCGTGGTGGGCGAGGCATAGCGGATCATTTCGTCCGCGGCGCCTTCCCAGCTTTCAAAATCGCCGTTCTGAAGCCGCCGCAGCAGTGCCGGATCATTCGCCAGCGCGTGGATCGTGGCCGAGATCGAATAGCGCGTGGTGTCGTTGCCCGCTGCCACCAGCAGGCAGAAGAAATTGCGGAATTCGTCGCGCGACATCTGCGATCCGCTGTTGGTCGGTTCGCGGCACAAGTTGAGCACGCCGATCTGTTCGCCCGCGTCCATGCGGTCGAGCAGCTTGTTGGCATAATCGAATAGGTCCATCGCGGCGGGCGAGCGGAACGGCAGCATGCGGTAGGCATCGCTGTCCAGCTGATCGACCACGAAATCGGTGTAGTCCGGGTCGCTGTTTGAAATCAGCGCATCGCCTTTTTCGACGAGGAACGGGCCGTCTTCCTGCGGCACGCCCATGATCTGGGCGAGCATCTGCATGGGCAGGCGGCGGGCAATGCGGTCAACCGCGTCGAACTCGCCTTCCTCCAGCGCGACATCGAGCAGCTCGGTCACGATCTTGCGGATCTGGTCCTCGAACTGCGAGACGGAGCCTTTGGAAAACGCCTTGGAAACGAGCGCGCGGAAGCCCCGGTGGTGCGGTGCATCGGTTTCCTGAAAGGTCTTGCGCGCTTCCACTTCCTCCATCGTCTGGTCTTCCATGCGGATGCCGCGCGCGGAAGAAAGCAGATCGGCCTGCCGATTGAGCTCCAGCAGATCGGCATGGCGCGTGACGGACCAGAAACCCGTTTCGCCGCTCGTCATATCAGACCATGCCATCGGGTCTTCACGGCGCATCCGCGCGAAGGTCTCGAACGGCGCGCCATCGTTGAAGGCGTCGAGCGAGGACAGATCGACATGGGCATCGGCCTGACGCGAAAATGCAAAGGGCATGAGAACCTCTCCTGTTCGCCTGTCGGGTTAGGCGGGAGTGGGCGGAGGGACTTGGCATAACCGGACAGAGTGCGGTGCCATGGCTCTAGAGGCCTTCTTGTCCGGGCGCGGCGGGCCTATTGAAGCGGCGTATCGCAGCACAGTATCGTAGCAGAGGGAGCCGCAGAATGGGTGAAATCATCGGAGCCGGACTGGTCGCGCACGCGCCGACCATCATGATGTCCGAGGCGGACCGCTACGAACTGAACGAAGGCAAGGAAATCAGCCTTGTGCCGGGCCTGCGGCGGCTGAAAAGCGAAGTGCTGGACGTGCTGAAGCCCGACGTGATCGTCTTGTTCGATACGCACTGGTTCACCATCGTGGAATTCTGCATCGCCGCCCATGCGCGCCGCCAGGGGCTTTTCACCTCGGACGAGCTGCCGCGCGGGATGAAGCAGATCCCCTATGATATCCCCGGCTGCCCCGAACTGGCCCACGCTATGGCCGCGCGCGCCACCGAACACGGCGTGCGCACCACGGCCAACGACGATCCGTATCTGCCGATGCACTATCCCACGGTGAACCTCTCAACCTTCCTGCAAGGCGAGGAGCAGTGGATTTCGGTGAGCCACGCCTATTCGGGCGAGCCGCACAATTTCCTCGGCGTGGGGGCCGGCATCGGGCAGGCGATCCGGGAATCCGACAAGCGCGTGGTGCTGATCGCCAGCGGTTCGATGAGCCACCGCTTCTGGCCGTTCGACCAGATCGCGCAGCATGAGGCTTCCGATCCCATCCACATCTCGTCGCCCGAAGCGCGCGAGGCAGACCTTGAGCGGCTGCGCTGGTTTGCGGAAGGCAACCATGCGGCGGTGATCGACACCATGCCGGACTATCTGCGCCATGCGCCCGAGGCGCGCTTCGGCCACTACCTCATGATGGCTGCGGCCTGCGGCGGGCGCGACTGGAAGGCCAAGGGGCGCCAGTTCTCGGACTACGAGAACGCGACCGGCACCAGCCAGGTGCACGTGTGGTTTGATATGTGAGGGTCAGCCCGGCAGCACTTTTGCCTCGATCCAGGCAAGGATTTCGGCGCGCCGGGTGCGATCGTTCAGCACATCCGCATCCACGCCCAATTGCCAGGCGAGGCCCGCGTTCGCCGGATCAGCTGCCAGCACTGCGAGCTTGTCGCGGTAGGCCACCAGTTCGGCCTCATCGGCGAAGAACCCCTGCGTGACCATATCTTCGGCATAGAGCGTGTAGAGCTGCACCAGCTGCGCAAGATCGAATTCCGGGTGATACTGCACCGCCCAGACTTCGCTATTGGCCAAGGGAATCACGGCGGCCTGAATTTCGCTGTGCGCGTTCGAAGCCAGCAGCGTGGCGCCTTCCGGCAGGCGGATCACTTCGTCATAATGGATGCAGGGAGCATCGAACACCGGCGCTTTGCCCTTGAACATCGGATGCGCGGCACCCGCCTCGTTCAGCAGGATCTTGCGGGCAAAGCCCACTTCGCGGCCCCGGGGATTGAACGCCACCTCGCCGCCTGCCGCGATGGCGGCGATCTGCAGGCCCCAGCACGAACCGAACACAGGCAGGCCCGCCTGTGCTGCCTGTTTCAGCAGTTCGATCTGGTTGGTCACCGCAAACTCTGCGTCATAGGCATGGAGCGCCGAGCCAGTGACGACGAACCCTGCGTAATCGGTCCATGCCCGTCCGCCCGGGATTGCCTCGCCTTCTTCAGCGCCGTTCAGCACATCGAGCGCGATCTGCGGATAATGCGCAGCAATAGCCTCGATGTAGATTTCGCTTGAGGTGCGCACACCCAGTTCATGCGCGCGTGCGCACTTTTCGGCCGTATTGCCTTCCATCAGCAGCAGTCGGGTCATGGCGTGTCCTGAAGATCAGTGCGCGGTGCCGGGAAGGTTCGCCCGGTAGGCCTGCGGGGAAATCCCGCTCCAGCGGTGAAACGCGCGGGTGAAATTGCTATGCTCGGCATAGCCCAGCCTTAGCGCGATCTGCGCAATCGACAAATCGGGGCGCACGCGAAATTCGAACACCGCCTGCCGCATCCGGCATTCATCGAGCACCTGTTGGAACGAAGAGCCCTGTTCGGTCAGCTTGCGGCGCAAGGTGCGGCTCGACATGCCCATCTCGCGCGCGAAGCGTTCCTGTTCGATGGCGCAGGTATTGAGATCGCGCAGCACCATCTGGCTGAGCCGGTCCACCACGGGCGTTTCGCGCCGCTTGGTGACGATCGAGCGGGTGAGCTGGCGCACATCGGCCATCGCCGGATTGGCCTTCACCGGAAGCGCCAGATCGAGCAGCGCGGCCGGAAAGCGGATCTGGTTGGTATCCGCGCCAAAGGTGCAGGGTGCGGCGACGACCTTGCCGATATCGCCGCGCATTTCATGGCTTTCCGCTTCGAACGCGAACTCGATCTTGTCCCAGTGCCCCCGCGTGCCGCGCTTCAGGATCTGGCTGACGATGCCGAGCGTGAACATTGCGTCATGGTGGCGCGGCCAGATATCGGGATCGAGGATGCGGTAGCTGACCGAGGCCATGTCGTCCTCCAGCCCCAGCCGGATATCGGTGCAGTCCTGCAACAAGGAGAAGTAATCCACCAGCCGCCGCAGCGCCGATCCGACGCGCCCTGCCGCAAGAATTGCATCGCCCAGCGGGCCAAGTGCCGCCAGATCATAGCTGCCACCCGCCAGCCAGGGGATCGCCACATCGCGCGTGCGGGCCACGACCTCTTCGGAAAAGCGCACGAATTCGGCGAGCGGCATCGATTCCGGATTGGCCTGCTCCATCGCGCAGGGCTCCATGGCGCAGGGCCCCGCCACGCGCGGCATCCCGCCACTGGCG
This sequence comes from Novosphingobium sp., assembly GCA_044379435.1. Classification (GTDB taxonomy): domain Bacteria; phylum Pseudomonadota; class Alphaproteobacteria; order Sphingomonadales; family Sphingomonadaceae; genus Novosphingobium. Next base: position 137 of record JBIPOH010000298.1, on the reverse strand, counting down.
GCCTGATCGTGCAGAAAGCTGTCCCAGCCGTTCATTGCGGCGGCGCGGACGGTCGCTGGTGCCATGCTGTCTCCCCCGGAACACACGTTCGAGTTGTCTGGGGCCGGTTATCCGGGGCGAGTTCCCTTCTGCCAGAT
>JBIPOH010000484.1:0-2628 GCA_044379435.1 Novosphingobium sp. | reverse complement strand
CACCGACTCCGGCCGGCAATGCCTGCTCATGGTGGAGCGCCTTAAGCCCGCGTTGGTGCTGCTCGACATTGGCCTGCCGGATTTGGACGGGCTGACCGTGACGGCACAGTTACGGCGCAACCAGCCCAACCTGGGTGTGATTCTGGTGACGGTGCGCGACGAGGATTACGATCGTGTCGTGGGGCTGGAGGCCGGAGCCGATTGTTACCTGACCAAGCCGCTTAACCTGGGCATTCTGCTGGCCCAAGTGCGCAGCCTTCTGCGCCGATGCGGTGGCGGTGAACGGGAGTCTGACTACAGCCTGAGCCTGGGGCGTTTTCGTATCGACTTGTTGCGGCGTCATATCGTCAATCAGGACGGCGTGGATGTCAGCCTGACACCGGGTGAGTTCGCTGTTTTGATCGGGCTGATTGAGCGCCGGGGGCATGCGGTCAATCGCCATGACCTGCTGACATTTCTGCGCCGGGGCCAGGAAGATGCCGAAGACGTCGATGTGCGCACGGTGGACGCCCTGATCGTACGCTTGCGGCGCAAGCTGGAAGTCTCGCCCAACCGACCCCAGTTGATCATGACCGTCTACGGCAAGGGTTACCGCCTGGCTAATGAGGCCGAAATCAGTCAATAAGTCGTTTTCTGGCCAATTGTGAACAAGGGTTCACAAGCGTGAATGGCCTTTCCTAGCACTCACATATAGCGAAACCAGAGAATTCACTACTCGTGATATCTCTAATCGTGACAGTGAGGTCCGCCATGTTGGTCAAACGCCCCGCCCCTCGTTCGACCTTTCGTGAACAGCCCAAGCAACCGTTTCAGCCCACTCGCCTGGCAGCGGCCATTCTGGTCGGCATGGGCGTGCCTGCGGTCTGGGCGGACACGAACACTATCGTTGCCTCCGGCGGCACCTACCAGGTGGGCGATACCCTGGTGCAGTTTCCGGGCACGGCGACCAATATTGCGGTCAAGGGCAATGTCACGGATATCACCACCGGCACGGTGCGTGGGCAAACTGGCTTTAACTCCTTCAGTCATTTCCAGGTCGGCAATGGCAATACCGTAAACCTCTATGTGCCGAGCGGAGCCAGCAATCTGGTCAACCTGGTGCATGACTCACGGGTGGTGATCAACGGCACGCTCAACGGTGTGCTGACCGATGGCAACCGAATTGGCGGCAACATCATCTTTGCCGACCCCCATGGCATGGTGGTGGGCAGCACCGGTGTCATCAACGTCGGCAGTTTGACCATCACCACGCCCTCGGCGCAGCAGATGCAGCAGCTGTCTTCGGCGGTGGGTGTGGTCACGCCCGAAGGCGCAAGCCAACTGGTCGACGACCTGAAGAACGGCCAGTACAACGACGCGGGTGTGCTGACCGATCTGCCGGGTTCAGAGCGCGGCAAGGTTGAGATCAAGGGCAAGATCAATGCCGTAGGCTCGGTGAATATCTTTGGTGCTGCCGCGGTGGTGGCCCAAGGGGCGCGTGTTGCAGGCGGCAAGGACATTGCTGATGCCGTGTTCAAAGGCACGGTTAACACCGCTGGCTTGTCCGTGGGACAGGCCGCGCAGCGAGCCGATGGTGCGGTGCGCATCGTCGGGCGTGACTCGGCGGTAATATCCGGTGAACTGGCGGCGCTGATGGCCGATGGCAGTGGGGCCAGTGTTTCGGTGTCGGGTGGGCAAAGCCTGGAACTGACGGCATCCACCCGCGTGCGCAGCCAGGGCGAGGCCGGCAAAAACAGCGGCAAAGTGACGCTTGAAGGCAGCACCATCAATGTGCGCAGCGGTGCAGTGGTCGATACGCGGGCCACCGGCAGTGGGCGCTCCGGGGATATTCAGGTCAGCGCCATCAGTGATGGTGCCTGCACCTTCTGCGAAGGCGGCGATGCCAAGACCGTTGATGAAATTACCCAGACGCTAAAAGCCAAGCCGAACTCGCTGCTGGCACCTGACCGCGGCGTTGCCAGCGTCAACATCGAGAAAAATGCCGTACTGGATGCCAGTCACACTGATGACTTCCGTGAGGGTGATATCAAGGTCAGCGCCACCGCCATCAGCAAGCAGCTGGGCGGCTATTCGGCGGCCGATGCCAGCGTCAAGGTCGCCGGCACGCTCAAGGGCGGCAATATCGCCCTGAACAGCAATGCTGTGGCGGTTGTCGACCCAAGCTTGCTGAGCTCGCTGTTCGACAGCGCCGCGATCAAAGCCGACATTCTGAAGATGAAGAATGAAAACGGTTGGAGTGATGAAGAGGCCTGGGGAAAGATTATCGGCGACATCATCAACCCCATCACGGGTATTGGCTCGCTGAGTAACCTTGATCAGCTCAAGGCCTTGGGGGCAGACCCGGCCGACCTGAGTGAGCTGTCGGCGTTGATCCCGCTTCTGGCCGTCTCCATCGGTCATGCCGATTCCAAGGTTGAGGTGCTCGACGGTGCCGACCTGCATGCCAGCCAAAAATTACTGGTCAAAGCCGACTCCACGCGCACGGTGACGACGGAAAGCTTCTCCATTCCGTTGGTGCAGTCGATGCTTCCCCTCAACGCTGGCATGGCCTTTGGTCGCATCAGCGGCACCACCAGCGTGGAGGTCAAGTCGGGCGCCACGCTCAAAGGCGAGCAGGGCATCGCGCTG
>JBIPOH010000051.1:0-14438 GCA_044379435.1 Novosphingobium sp. | reverse complement strand
ATGGGTGCGGCAAAGCCCTTGGCAACGCCGCGCTGCGGTTCACCTTTGCACTATCACTGGATTTAATAGCTAGGTTAGACGCGATACTGCGCCGGATTGATGCGCTGATCTCGGACTTGCTGATGCCCAGTTCGCCTTCAAGACTTCGCAATGCAAACGGATCCGAGATTGTCGCTCCGATCAAATTTCCGCGCAGCCCTGAAGCCGATCGGTCTATTTTCCTGGTAGTCTGCGGGCTCCTCGAGTGACGTTGTCCTTCACAACTCGGCGCTTCGCAGGCGCAGAGCGTTCCCGACAACGGACAGGGAAGATAGTGCCATCGCGGCAGCGGCAATGGCGGGTGAAAGCAGCAGACCGAACGCCGGGTAAAGCGCGCCGGCGGCCACCGGGACGCCAATGGCATTGTAGACGAATGCCAGAAACAGGTTCTGGCGGATATTGCGCATCGTGGCGTGGCTTAGGCGCCGCGCCCGGACAATGCCGTTGAGGTCCCCCTTGACGAGGGTTACCCCAGCGCTTTGGATCGCAACATCGGTGCCGGTGCCCATGGCAATCCCAACATCGGCGGCGGCAAGCGCTGGGGCATCGTTGACCCCGTCACCAGCCATGGCGACGATGCGGCCTTCCGCTTTCAAGCGATCGACCACTGCGCTCTTGGCGTCCGGGAGGACATCGGCTTCGGTTTCATCGATGCCCAGTTTGCGCGCGACGGCTTCCGCAGTGACGCGGTTGTCTCCCGTGACCATGATGACACGGATGCCCTCGGCCTTGAGTGCTGCCAGCGCGCTAGGTGTCGACTCTTTTACCGGATCGGCAATGGCAATGACGCCAGCGGCCTTGCCATCGACCGCAACCAGAATTGCGGTCGCACCTTCGTGGCGGTGACGGTCGGCGGCCTCAGTGAGTGCGGCTGTATCGACACCGAGTTCGGTCAGATAGGCAGGGTTGCCGATGGCTACGCGGCGGCCGCCGACAGTACCGATCACACCCTTGCCGGTGGGAGCGTCAAAGTCGCTCGCGGTTTCCACGGGAAGCGATCTGGTGGCGGCTTCCGCGACAATGGCAGCGGCCAGCGGATGCTGGCTCGGGCGTTCGACCGCAGCAGCAAAGCGCAAAAGGTCAGCTTCGGTGATGCCGCTGAACGGTTCGATGGCGACAACTTTGGGCTTGCCCGCAGTGAGGGTGCCGGTCTTGTCGACGAGGAGCGTATCGACCTTTTCCATCCTCTCAAGCGCTTCGGCACTTTTCATCAACACCCCGGACTCGGCACCGCGCCCAACGCCGACCATGATCGACATCGGCGTGGCGAGCCCCAAGGCACAGGGGCAGGCGATGATGAGAACCGTCACTGCCGCCACAAAACCATAGGTAAAGCGCGGCTCGGGGCCGAACGCCGCCCAGACGATGAAGGCGATGGCCGCGACAGCAATGACAGCGGGCACGAACCAGCCCGCCACGCGGTCTGCGAGGCGCTGGATCGGCGCACGGCTTCGCTGCGCGTCTGCAACCATCTGGACAATGTGCGCCAGCATCGTGTCGCTGCCGACCTTTTCGGCGCGCATAGCGATGGCCCCGGTCTGGTTGATCGTACCAGCGATCACGGTATCGCCCGTCTCCTTGGTGACCGGCATCGATTCCCCAGTGACCATCGATTCATCGAGCGTCGATCGGCCTTTGCTGACGGTGCCATCGACGGGGACGGCTTCTCCGGGCCGGACGCGCAGACTATCGCCGACAACAACGATGCCGAGCGAGACTTCCTCATCGGAACCATCGGGTTTCATGCGCCGTGCCGTCTTGGGTGCCAGGTCCAGCAAGGCACGGATAGCGCCGCCGGTGGCCTCGCGGGCGCGAAGCTCGAGAAGCTGTCCGAGGAGGACGAGCACGATGATGACCGCGGCTGCCTCGAAATATACCGCGACCGCCCCATCCATCCGCCGAAATGCTGGCGGGAACAGGCTGGGCGCGGCGGTAGCGATGACGCTGTAGATCCAGGAGACGCCGGTCCCCATGGCAATCAGCGTGAACATGTTGAGGCTGCGGTTGACTAATGACAGCCAGCCGCGATGGAAGAACGGCCATCCCGCCCATAGCACGACCGGCGTTGCCAGCAGCAGCTGCACCCAATTCGACACCTGCGGAGCGATCAGTTTGTCGATGCTGAAAAGGTGCCCGCCCATCTCCAGCGCGAACACCGGAATAGTCAACGCCAGACCGATCCAGAACCGGCGGGTGAAGTCGGCTAGCTCGGGGTTCGGCGGCGTCTCGGCGGTCATCACCACCGGCTCAAGCGCCATGCCGCAGATCAGGCACGCGCCGGGCCCAATCTGGCGGATCTGCGGGTGCATCGGGCAGGTGTAGATCGTGCCTTCGGGAACTGGTTCGTGCGACTGCAACTCTGTGGGGGTTTCTGGCGGCGTCAGATACTTGTCGGGCGCGGCGACGAACTTGGTCCGGCATCCCGCCGAGCAGAAATGATAGGGATGCCCGTGATGGTCGGTGCGGTGGTCCGTTTCGTGCGGATCAACCATCATCCCGCAAACAGGATCTCGCTCCGTCTTGGCGGCATCTGCGCCCTTGTCGGTCAGGCCAGCTTGTTCCTGCGATCCTCGCGTAACAGGTTCTGTCGCCTCGAGCGCGTCGTGCGTTTTGCCTGCCATTGCGCTTGTCCTTGTGGTCGATCAAAGGTCCCGCGTGCGATGAGCCTTCAACAATGGGGCAGCCGGGTTCAATCAAGCGAACCCAGCAGCGCACCGCTGCTATTGCGCCGTGTGGCCGTGACGCTTCAGCCAGGACTGGAGGTTGGCGATGTCCTTCTCCTGCATGGTGATGCCTTTCTGCGCCAAAGTGCGAGCTTCCTTGTCTTTGGCTTGGGCAACCGCAATCTTTGACATTGCGACCGCGCCGCGATGGTGCTCGATCATCTGGCGGACCCAGGTTTCAGACGCATCAGCGCCGACCACCATCATCTTGTGATGCATCGCCATTCCGGCTTCGGCGTAGGGGTTGGCGGGCGTGTTCTTCATCATTTCGCCCATGCCACCCATCATGGGGTGATCCATGGGGGGCATCGGTGCGCCGGGGATCAGCGCGGGAGACGTGGGCGCATCCGGCTTTGGCATAGCATCGTGGTTCATGCCTCCCATTCCGCCGTGATTCATGCCCGACATGGCACCCGGATATGCCTGCGGCGAAGTCTGTGCCGCGACCGGGGCTGCGATCAGGATCGCAGCGAGGGTTAGATATTTGTGCATCCAAGCGCCTTTCCGTGGTGATTTCCCCGAACGTGAAATCGAACCGGGGCCGTCTCGTTGTTGCTACAACGCTTGGCGCATGGATTTGTTGCTCACACCGGCGGTTCGAGCGTGCCAAGCCAGGCGACCAGCCCCAGGATAGCAAAGGCCGCAATCGTCTCGAGCGTCAGGCTTACCCGGAGCCGCCGGAGCGCGTGGAGGGCATCGTCAGGTGTTCGGGCTGCGCCCAACGCAGGGGTCAGACGGAAGCGGTTGATGGCTGCCAACGCAATCATGCCCGCAAACAGCGCGAGTTTGATCAACAGCAATTGCCCGTAAAGCGATGTGCCAAGCGTAAGAACGTTTGAGGGACCAACGAGCAGCCAGGAATTGATCAAGCCGCTGGCCAGGACAAGCGCAACGCTGGCAGTGCCAACCGATGCGAAGCCTGCCAGCGCCTGGTGCGATGCGGCGGTGCTGCCATGCCGGGCAGTGATCAACACCCAGAGCAAAGAGGCGAGCGCGCCGACCCAGACGCCTGCGGCGAGCAGGTGAACAATGTCGGCGACGAGGTGCAGGGTGCCGACCCTGCCATCATCCATGACGCCGTGGCCGGACCAGGCGAGCGATCCCAGCGCCACTGCACCGCAAAGTGCAATGGCGAGCACAATCGCGCGGCGGCCTGAGCGTTGCAGGGCAAGCGCAAAGGCGAGTGCTGAAGCAGTCAGTCGGACGATAAATGCCGCCCCCACCGAAGTTTGCGTCACCAGCATCGAAAGTGTTGCCGCGTCGATTTGTGCAAGCGGAAGACCGCTCATGGCCGCTGCAAGAATCGCAATCCCTAGGATCGAGAGCGGCATGCCGGCCAGCGCAATCAAGACGATCGAGAGCCGCAAGGGCGCTCTGATCTTTGCATCGACGCCGGGGGAGTAGATCGCGAACATCGGCATGCCGAACAACAGCATCAGATCGGCGACGAGCGCCCATCGCACCACAATGCCGAGCGCGGCGTCCACGCGCTATCTGACCGTAAAGCTGTAGCTGCCTTCAACCCGGTGGGTGTCGGCGGTGACGGCATGCCAGCCCAGCGTATACGTACCAGCAGGCAGCGGCAATCGTAGCGTGCCGACCAGCGTCTTGCCATCGGGGGCAACGGTTGATGTCACCGCACCGACCGACATTGGGGCTGTCATCTTCATGCCGGGCATGTCGGTCATGAGGATCGATATGCCGGAAAACTGGGCAACCAGCGCCTCGCTGAAGGTCAGTCTGACCTGGTTGGTGCTGGCAATTGCGGTGTTGGCTGCTGGCGATGCGGCAACCAGTCTCGGATGCGCCTGTGCTGCTGCCGGGAACGCCAACATGCCCAGAGTGACAGCGGCAACGACGAGTTTGATCGGGGGAAGCGAGCGTAATGGCATGATTGCGTCTCCGAAGGGGTTGCATTGATGATACGCGGCCGGGGCGAGTGGCCCTCACGGCGGGTACCGATTTTCCCGCCCAGACTTGCAAGGCATATTGCATGGGCGACAAAATGAGGGCCGACTGGAGCGGTTGCGTATACAGCCTGACAAGCCGGGAGGACGGAATGACGGACAGCATCGATTTTGCATTGCAGATGCTTGGGCAGGCCGAGCTGCCAAGCCGTGCTGCCAACTTCGAAAATGCGGTGATGGTGCGCATAGACGCCGCCGTGCGTGCCCGCGAAGCGCGGCCGACGCTGGGCGTCGGACTTGGCGCGGCGGCGGCGGCGATGACAATCGGTCTGGCCAGCGTCAATCCGGGTCTGGCTTCAAGAGACGCGCCGCTGGAACTGTCGGTGTTTTCGGCGAACGCAGCTTTTTCGCCTGCAACCTTGCTGACCACCGACAGATGACCCCGCAGTTGCGCCGTGCCTTGTTGGTCGCGCTGATCGCCTTTTGTGCGGGGCTTGCTGGTGCATGGGTCGGCCGAACGTTCATTCCCACGCCATCGCCGCAACGCGCCGAGCTACATGAATTTCTGCACAACGGGCTCAACCTCGACCCCGACCAACGCACCCAGCTCGAAACGCTGGAGTCCGGTTTCGCGGTCCAGAAACGTGCACTGGAAGGCCAACTGCGCGCCAACAATGCCGAACTTGCCCGCGCGATTGGCCGGGAACATGGCGAAGGCCCGGGGGTAACCGTAGCGGTTGATCGCTCACATCACGTCATGGGTGAACTGCAAAAGGCCACGCTGGCGCATATCTTCGCAATGCGCGCGCTGATGCGCCCAGACCAGGCGGCAAAGTTCGATGCAGCTGTGACGCGGGCGCTTACCGCTGACGGACAGTGAACGATTCCGGGAGCCGGGCGCCGGTGACTGGCAACGTGACTGGCAACGTGACTGGCAACGTGACTGGCGACCTTGCCAAATGCTCCGACGGAGAACTGGCAACGCTGGCGCTCGACAGGAGCAGCGCAGCCTATGCCATGCTGATGCGGCGGCACGAAACGCGGATCTACCGCCTCATTCGCAGTCATATCGGCAACAACGATGAGGCGGTCGATCTCGTGCAGGAAAGCTTCGTCGCGGCCTGGCTGGCGCTGAAAAGCTATGATCCCGCTCGGCCCTTCGGCACCTGGCTGGCGCGGATCGCCATCAACAAATCGCGCGATTGGGGACGCCGCCGCGTCGTGCGGAGGTTTTTCACTTTCGCTGCGGCGTTGGATGGCGATGTGCTGGAAATTCCCGACGATGCCATCGGGCCCGATGTGACCGCAGATGATCGGCAACGCATGGCCGCTGTGGCGCGCGCCATCCCCCAACTGCCGTCTCAGTTGAAAGAGCCGCTCATTCTTTGCGCCGTAGATGGCTTGTCGCAGGCGGACGCCGCAACGGTGCTGGGGATCAGCGAAAAGGCGGTCGAAACCCGCATCCGCCGTGCGCGGGCACGGCTGACGGAAATTCTTGGCAACGTCTGAGGGCCACGCGGCGGGGGTGCGTATACCCCGTGACGGCGGCACCCCGCACATCTTGGAACGCAGCAACAGGGCCAGACGACACATGCTGAAGCAAACGGGCCAAGTGCTGACGGCCGTCGGTGTTGCGATGCTGCTGGCAGGCTGCGCTGCCGTGCATCCCGGTCTCGACCCGCCGCAGATCAACAAGCTGTTGGCGGCGCGCGGCGCGCCTGAACTGGGCTGGGAGAGAAACAGCAGCGGTGCCGATGCAGCGCTGGTAACGCAGTGGCTTGGCGAACCGATGACCGCCGAACGCGCCGTTCGTGTGGCGATGCTGCGTAGTCCGCGGTTGCAGGAGGAATATGCCCGGCTTGGTTTGGCGCGCGCCGACATCATGGAGGCGGTGCAGATCGCTAATCCGCGCTTCGCCATCGGAAACCTCGACGCGCTGGGCGGCCCTGGCAGCCTGTTGACACTGGGGCTCACGATGCCGTTGGTGGATCTTCTTGTTCTGCCGGCCCGCGCACGCTTGGCCAGGTCTGATTTTGAACGCGCGAAGCTCGCCATCGCCGCCTCGGTGCTCGGCGTCGGCTTCGATGTGGAATCGGCCTGGTATGCCTATGTCGGCGCGCAGCAGGTGGCTGATATGCGCGCAGCGGTTGCCTCGGGCATGGCCACATCTGCCGAACTGGCGCGCCGCTTCTACGCGGCCGGCAATATCAGCGAACTGCAACTGAAGCGCGAGGAAGCCGCTGCTTCCCAAGCGCAGATCGATGCGGCGCGGGCGGCGGTGGCAGCGCGCATGGCTCGGCTGCAACTGAACACGACCATCGGTCTGTCTGGCTCCGATGCCGATTGGCGAACCAGCGACAGGCTGCCGCTTCCAGTAGCCTCAGAAGATGATCCGGTGCTGCTTGAAGCAATGGCCAATCAGGGTAATCTCGCGCTGCTGGCACAGGCACGCGAGGTCGATATCCTGCGCGATGCTGCAGGAATCACGCGGCACACGCGGCTGCTGGGCGATACCCAGATCGGCTTTGAACGCGAGCGCGAACCCGATGGATCGAAGATTCAGGGGCCGACCGCGAGCATCGAAATCCCGATCTTCAACCAGGGCGGCGCGCGGGTTGCACGCGCTGAGGCACGCTATCTGCAGGCGCGGGCACAATTGCTGGCTTTGCAACTGAAGACCGACAATGCGGTCCGCCTTGGTGCCGAGCGCGTCCAGGTGCTCGCCGACATCGTCAAGACCCACCGCGAGGCCCTGATTCCAGCGCGCGAAACCATTGTCGAGCGCAGCCAGCAAGAGCAGAACTACATGCTCATCGGCGTGTTCGAACTCATTCAGGCCAAGACGCAGGAATATGATGCCTATCAGGGCTATCTCGAGGCGATCCGCGATTATTGGCTGGCCCGGATCGACCTTATGCGCGTCGTCGGCGCGCGGCTGCCGAGCGAGCAGCAGGTCAGCGGCCAGACGCCGAGTGTCAGCGAAATTCTGACGCCGCGGGGCATTGCCATGGACCATAGCGGGCACGGGGCAGCGAGTGCTGGGCCATCTGCTGCGCCAGAGCCCATGGCCGACATGCCGGGCATGGATCATTCCGCGCATGACGCGACGCCAGCTGTGCCCGGCCCACCACCGCCGCCGCCAGCCCACCAACATCCCGGAGGCCCGTCATGACCATCGATCGCCGAAACTTGTTGCTGCGGAGCGGCGCGGTTGCTGCCGCTGGTGCGCTGGTGGGAGTCAATCGGGCGACTGCACAAACGCACGACATGGCCGCAATGGATCATGACGCGATGCCGATGGCGCCAGCGCCAATGTCCGCTCCAGCGCCGAGCGGACCCCGCGATCCGCGCTACACCCCCGTTTGCACGCTCAACGGATGGACGCTGCCATGGAAAATGGTCGATGGCGCGAAGGAGTTCCACCTCGTCGCCGAGGAAATTGTCCATGAATTTGGCCCCGGATCCAAAGCGACTTGCTGGGGTTATAACGGCTCCACTCCAGGCCCGACCATCGAGGCGGTCGAAGGAGACCGCGTTCGCATCTATGTTACCAACCGGCTGAAGGAACACACCAGCGTTCACTGGCACGGCCTCATCCTGCCCTCGGGCATGGACGGTGTCGCGGGCCTCAACCAGCCCGCCATCGGGCCGGGGGAGACGTTTGTCTATGAGTTCACGCTACGGCAGCATGGCAGCCATATGTACCACCCGCATGCCGATGAAATGACCCAGATGGCGTTTGGCATGATGGGGCTGTTCATCATCCACCCGCGCGGGGGCGAGCCGGTCGCGATCGATCGCGACTATGCCTTCATCCTGCACAATTGGGCGCTCCACCCCGGCACTTGGCGGCCTGATCCCTCAATCATGGTCGATTTCAACCTTTGGACGTTCAATTCGAAAGTCTTCCCCGCCATCGACCCGATCGTGGCCCGCACGGGTGAGCGCGTACGCATCCGTATCGGCAATCTTTCGATGTGGAACCATCCGATCCATCTCCACGGTCATGAATTCGTCGTCACCGGCTCCGATGGCGGCCGCCGCCCGCGCGGGCAATGGACCTCCGAAGTCACCGAAGTCGTCAATGTCGGGCAGATGCGCGATATCGAATTTACCGCTATTCCCGGCGACTGGTCGTTCCACTGCCACATGTCGCACCACACGATGAATGCCATGGGGCATGGCGTGCCCAATCAGACCGGGGTTGATCAGGACAATGTCGAATCCCGCGTGAAAGCGATGCTTCCGGGCTATATGAAGATGGGCCGCGATGGCATGGCCGAACATCAGGACCACACCGATGGCGGCATAGCTGGCCCGCCCAACACCATGGCGATGATGGTCGGCAACGGCCAGTTCGGTAACATCGAGATGGGCGGGATGTTTACTGTCGTGAAGGTTCGCGACGATCTTGCGCGCGGCGATTTCCGCGATCCGGGCTGGTACCGTTTCCCAAGCGGCACCGTGTCACGCCGCGTCAGCACCGACCCCGATTTTGGCGCGCCGGTGCGCCGCCCAATCTGACCAAAAGGTTGCCTGTCATGATCAAGCCCAACCACCTTGCCGCATTAGCGACGCTCCTCACAGCACCAGCGCTGGCGCAAACGGCCGATCCCCACGCTGGCCATGCGATGCCCGGCGCGGCAACCGCACCAGCCCCGCCGATGGATCACTCTGCAATGCCGGGCATGGACCATAGCAAGATGCACTATGAGGGCATGACGATGGCACCCCCACCGAAAGGCATCACCCGCAGCAACGTTGGTCCTGCAGAAGCTGCGCTGCAGGCCATTTTGGATGCCCTTGAAGTCGGCAATAGCGACCTCGCCATCGCCCGCCTTGCTCCAGGCCTCAAAGTCGTCGAAGATGGCGTCGAGGAAAGCCGGGCCGAATATGTCAGTGGCCACCTCGCTGCTGATATCGCGTATCAGAAGTCGGTAAAGACAGTGCTGCTCGAACGCAGCGTCGTCAATGAAAGCCCGGTACAGGCACGGATCGTGTCAAAGCTGCGCATGGTCAGCAATCGCAGTGACAAGATAATCGACTCGCTTGTCGACGAAACGGCGGTTCTGACAAAGTTGCCCGATGGCTGGAAAATCGTTCTCCTGAGATGGGACTCGGCAAAATGACCAGGCGTCGCTCCGATGCACCGGCACCTCGAAACATGGCCGCGGCCTTCAACGGCTTCAGCGCTCTCCGGGTGCGAACCGCCTGAGCCTCAGCCGGACATGGCCCATGTTAGCCTTTGCCGCCTCGGCAGGCTCAAAGCACGCATTACAGCAAGGCTTGTTGGGCCAATGCGAGTATGTGCGCATCATTGTCCATAAATGTGCACTTTACTCGATTTCCGAGTAATGACCGGTCCAGCAGCAATTGGCCCTCGTTCCGTCATTCTGCGATGCTGTTAAGGCAGCCGCTGATTGTCGGCTCCTGATGAGAGCTGCTGTTCGGCCTATATCTGTGGAGCGGCAGAATTGACCCAGGCGCGATCTTCTGCGCCCCATGCCCGCACTGTCGTCATTGACCGGCGCCTTGCGTCCCGCAATTCCCAGATCAATTGCTATATCCTCACCAGCATCTTGCCGCGACTGGCGCCTGCCAGCAGGTCGATAAAGCCCTGCGGCATGGCCTCCAGCCCTTCGATAATCGTCTCTTCATGGATTAGCGCGCCCTCGGCCTCCGCGGTCGCGAGATCGGCGATAATGCGCGGTGCCTCGGCAAAATAGAACCCGGCGTTGAAGCCAGTGAGGCTGACGTGCTTCTCGATTGCCGCGAAGAGGTTGCGTGGGCCCGCGCGGTAATTTGCCCCGTCATAAAGTGCGATCGCCCCGCACAAGGCGATGCGGCCCTGACGCGCCATCGCATCGATCAGGATCTCGAGCTGCTCGCCCCCGACATTGTCGAAGGCCGCGGCAAGGCCATCGGGCGCGAGGTCAGCGAGGCGAGCGGCGAGATTTTCGTGGCGGTAGTTGATCGCGTGATCCGCGCCGAGCGTGCCGGTTACCCACGCGCACTTTGCATCCGATCCGACGGAGGCAATCACCCGAGCGCCGGCGCGCTTGGCCAGTTGCACCGCGACCGAGCCAACCGCCCCCGCGGCAGCGCCCACAAACAGCGTCTCGCCCGGCTGCGGCTTCAGCACGCCGTGGATACCGCCCCAGGCGGTAATGCCAGTAAGACCATAGAGCCCGAGGAACCGCTGGATCGGCCCCGCCTCAGTGCTCAGCACCTGAAGCTGCGATACCGGCGCGAGGTAGTGATCCCGCCAGCCATGCGCCATCGAAAGAACGAGGCTGCCCGCCGGCAGATCTGCGCTAGCGCTGGTGATCACTTCGCCCACTGCGCCGCCCGGCAACGGCACGCCCAGCGGAACTGTCCCGTGCAGCCCGCCCTGATCGCTCATGGTAAGGCGCATGTAGGGATCGAGCGAGAGCCAAAGATTGCGCACCAGCACCTCATCTGCCTTCGGAGCATCGAGCGCGGCCGTGCGCATGGCAAAGTCATCGACCTGCGGCGCACCTTCAGGTCTGCGCGCAAGCACGATCTGGCGGGAATTCACAGGCATCCATGCCTCCTTCGCACACACGGCGCACCACGGCGCACCAACACCACTCCAGTTTCACGAATGGCGCGTAAACTGGCGATATTGCTGGCTGTGCACAGCGGTCATAACAGAGGCCATTTCCGTTCCTGGAACGTTCTGACTGGGGAGGGGATAAGAACCGGTCCAGTCCTTATAGGCCTCGGCTTTTTGGGCGGAGGCGGAGAATGAAGATAGTGCGGAGAGTGCAGCATTATCAGAAGGTCTGCCGCGCTGTGTTGGTGGAGAAGATGAGCCTGCGCGGTGCTGCGCGCTATTTCAGGATTGATCGCAAGGCGGTCGACAAGATGCATGGTTCATTCGGTGCCTGCGCCGCAGGGGCGCTTTGACCGGACGTTCATCTGCAAGCTTGAAGGCCTGACGGATTTCATTGACCAGATCCTTATCGGTGACCGCAGTGTATACGCCAAGCAGCGACACACTGTGGTACATACCTTCGAGCGGCTGCGCGACGAGCGCGGATTTACCGGCGGAGATACGATCGTTTGCGAGCATGTGGCGTTGCAGAAGCGGCGTACGCGTGCGGTGTTCTTGCCGCTGGGCCGTCCGCACCGCGATGCGCCGTTCTTCAAAATCTATCCTGGCGAGGCTACCGAGGCGTTTTGTGATGGGCATGATCAAGGATCAGTGATCGCTCTTGGAATCAGAAGTCTGGCGACAAATCGCCTGATTTGGCAGTCGAACACACGTCAGCCTTTGGCGCAGCGCAATGCCTATGCTCCGGCTGTCAGGCCTCCATTCTAAGCACTGAGCCGAGCTACCTGGCGCGGGTCAGGGCAAGCGCTGCTGCATCAAAAACACGAAAGGAAAAAACAACGGCTTGACCCACAACCCGCATCGCGGAACACATCTTCCACCCGGATTACTTCTCAATGGAAATCAACAGGTAGGGGACGCAACGATGACTGAAACGCCTGCGTCCCCTACCGACTGGTCGCGCATCGAACGCTGGGACCGGGACTATTATCTACACAACACCGCCGGCAAGGGCGAATATGGCTTCTGGGCGGTAGACCGGATGGACGGTGCCTGGCTGACCATGGCCGATGGCAGTCGGCTGCTCGATTTTCAAAGCCAGCTCATATCGGATTCGATGGGCCACCGGCACCCGGCCATCCACGCCGAGATTATCCGGGCGATGGACCGCTATGGCCATGTCTTCTTCGGCATGGCGAATGAGTATCGCGCCCGTGCCGCAAAGCTGATTATCGAGGATGTGCTGGGCGCTGACAATTGGGCGGGCCGCGTGCGCATTCTGGCCTCGGGTGGGGAGGCGGTGGACAATGCCATTGCCATGGCCCGGCTCTACACTGGCAAACAGATCGTGCTCAGCCAGGCGCATGGCTTCCACGGCCTTTCGGTAGGCGCCACCATGCTGCGCGGCTACCGCAACAACATCTCCAGCGCCGAGGCCGGTGGCCCTGTGCGCGATGTGCCGGGCTTTGCCTCCCAGGGTTTCATGCCGATCCCGCCTCCCGAGGGTGATGACTTTCAAGCCAATGGCGAACTGCCCTCCATTGCCGCGACTCGCGCGATAATCCGCGCGGTGGGACCCGAGAATGTCGCGGCGATCATCACCGAGCCTATGCTGGGCGCAGGCGGGCTGTTTCCGCATCCGGATTATATGCCGGCGCTCTACGCGCTGATCCGCGAATATGGGCTGTTGTGGATTGATGACGAAGTGCTGTGCGGCTTCGGGCGGCTCGGCCACTGGTTCGGCTATCAGATGTATCCGGGCATCCATCCGGACATCATGGCCACTGGCAAGTCCATCAACGGCTCTAGCCTGCCTTCGGGCGCGGTGATTGCATCAAAGCCCATCGCGCAGTTTTTCGAGGATGCGCGCTGGTGGAGCGGTACGACCTGGGACGGGCATCCGCTCATCGCCGCGTCGATCGTCGGCTGTCTGGAGGCGATGCTGGCCGAGGACATGATCGGGCAGGTGCAAGCCAAGGGAAAAATCGTCCGCGCCGGGCTCGAGGCATTGAAGGCGCGCCATCCCAGCATCGGTCGGATTGGGGGTTCCGGGCTGTACTACGCCGTCGATCTCGTCGACCGCGACTGCCAGCCGATCATCAAGGAGGATCGCTACACCGGCTTCACCGGCGATCTGTCGCAGAACCCCAATGCCATCATCGGGCGTGAATGCGCCGCGCGCGGTGTGTTTTTGGGCGGTTTTGTTCCGAATACGGTCAAGGTCGGCCCACCCTTCATCATCAGCGAGAGCGAGATCGACACCGGTCTGGCCGCCTTCGACGCTGCGCTCGGCGTGCTGGAGGAAGGCTTGGGTTTTTAGGGAGCGCGGAGAAACGACATGGATAAAATCGCCTAGGGTCAGGACCCATTAAAGTGCTTGCGGATGCGGTGATTGGTTGATTCAGAGTCGGCGTCGAGGAGGCGCTGATTGTGGATGTTCCATTCCTGCTGAACGAGGCGCAGATGCGCCGGATCGAGCCGTTTTTTCCGCTGTCGCATGGCATTCCACGGGTGGACGACCGTCGGATTATCTCGGGCATCGTCTATGTCATCAAGCATGGCCTGATGTGGCGGGATGCTCCCAAGGGGTATGGTCCGCACAAGACGATCTATAACCGGTTCGTGCGCTGGAGCCGTCTCGGGGTATTCAATCGCATCTTCGCCGAACTGGCCGGCGCCGCCGGCGAGCCCGACCGGATCATGATCGACGCGACGCATCTCAAGGCACACCGCACAGCATCCAGCCTCCTAAAAGGGGGGCTCTTTCCCGATGTATCGGGCGCACCAAGGGCGGGCTGAACTCAAAGCTGCACGCGGTCTGCGATGGACAGGGTCGGCCGATCGCCATGCTGCTCACCGAAGGGCAGATGAGCGATCATAAGGGCGCAGTTCTGCTGTTTTCGCGGCTACCCCAGGCCAAGGAACTGCTGGCTGACAAGGGCTACGACAGCGACTGGTTCCGCCACGCCCTTGCCAGCCGCGGCATCACCCCATGCATCCCGCCGACGGCCAATCGCAAGGTCCAGTACGCCTATGACAAGCAGCTCTATCGCCAGCGTCAGAAGATCGAGAACCTGTTTGCCCGCATCAAAGACTGGCGACGTATCGCCACCCGTTACGACCGCTGCGCGCACACCTTCATGTCCGCCATCGCAATCGCCGCGACCTTCTGCTTCTGGCTCTGATCAATGA
>JBIPOH010000050.1:0-14577 GCA_044379435.1 Novosphingobium sp. | reverse complement strand
ATGGCCGAACCAATCAGCGGCGAGACTTGCTCCACCTGCTCCACCAGAGCGGCCCACTGCGCAAGGATGGCATCCGGGCTTGGCGGTGCGGCAGCAACAGCTGGCCCTGCCGATCCGGCGGGCGCTTCTGCCTGCGGCGTAGGCGGATTGGCGGCAAAGGCCTCCAGCTGCCGGATCAGTCCGCCCGGGTCCGGCAGATCTGCCGCGTGCATGACGCGCAGCAGCGCCATCTGGGCCGCAATCAGCGGATCGGGCGCGCCGCGCACTTCGTCATAGCCCTTGAGCAGCAGCTGCCACAGCCGGTGCAGCGCACCTGCCCCCAGCCGCTTTGCCCAGCCCTCCAGCGCATCGCGCTCCTCGGCAGACCGCGCCTCGCCTGCGCCCGAGACCTGCGTGACGGTGATCTTGTGCACCAGATCGAGCTGCGCGCGCATCATGGCGGCAGGCTCGATCCCCAAAGCAAACTGGCTGGCGACTTCTTCCAGCACGCCGTCGCCCTTGCCGCCGATCACTGCGCCAAACAGGCGGCGCTGCATGGTCTTGTCGGCGAGGCCCAGCATTTCGCGGACCTGAGCGGCGGTAACTTCGCTGCCACCAGACATATCGGCGTGGCTGATCGCCTGATCCAAGATCGAAAGCCCGTCGCGCACAGAGCCTTCCGCCGCAGCCGCGATCATCGCGAGCGCCTCGTCCTCGGCCTTCACGCCCTCGGCCTCGCAGACATGGCCAAAGTGCGCGGCCAGCACCGATGACTGGATGCGGCGCAGATCAAACCGCTGGCAGCGCGAAAGCACCGTGACCGGCAGCTTGTCGACTTCGGTCGTCGCGAACAGGAACTTCACATGCGCGGGCGGCTCTTCGAGCGTCTTCAAGAGCGCGTTGAAGGCATTGCGCGAAAGCATGTGGACTTCGTCGATGATGTAAATCTTGAAGCGCGCCGAAACCGCGGCATAGCGCACCGCCTCGATGATCTCGCGCACATCGTCGACGCCGGTGTGGCTCGCCGCGTCCATTTCGATCACATCGATATGCCGCCCCTCGGCAATCGCGACGCAGGGCTCGCACTGCCCGCATGGATCGATCGTCGGCCCGCCCTGCCCATCCGGCCCGACGCAGTTGAGCGCCTTGGCGATCAGGCGCGCGGTCGATGTCTTGCCCACCCCGCGCACGCCGGTCATCAGGAAGGCATGGGCCAACCGCCCGCGCCGGATCGCATTGCCCAGCGTCTGCACCATCGCGTCCTGCCCGATGAGCTGGCCGAAGGTTTGCGGGCGATACTTGCGGGCCAGAACACGGTAGGGCTGGCCGGAAGGTGCCGGAGCGGGGGCGATGTCGGGAACCGGAGGAGCCGCGCGCTCTTCGCGCACCGCTTCGGCCGCTGGTGCTGCCACTGTTTCGGCCACAGCTTCAGCCATCGGGGCGGGCGCAGGTGCGGGATCGCCGAACATCGAGGCCTGCCCCGCAGCCTCAAGCTCCGCTGCCGAAGGGGCTGATGCCTCGGGCGCGCCCGTATCTTCGTCGCCCAGAGGATCGCCAAACATGTCGGTGGAATCGGCCATGGCCCCTGATTAGGCGCTCAAGCGTCAATTGTCGAAGCCTCCGGACACAGCTTGCCGGGGATTGACAGGCAGGTTGCAGAATGAAACTTTCCTTACATGAGCAAGATCACCCCCGGCCGCATGACCGCCGCCCATCAGGGCTCGGTTGTCGTCTTCCTGATCGGCATGCGGATCAATAACTTCCGCAAGGTCGGCAAATGGCTCCCGGTGCTGCGCGCGATGGGGCCGATGCTGAACGAGCTTTACCGCGACCCCGAAAGCGGCTTCCTTGGCAGCGAGTTCATGCTGCGCAACCTGCGCACCGTAGTCCTCATGCAATACTGGCGCGATTTCGACAGTCTGGAGGGCTATGCCCGCGCGCGGGACCGGAAGCATTGGCCCGCATGGACCGCGTTCAACAAGGCGGTGGGCAGCGATGGTACCGTCGGCATTTTCCACGAAACTTACCTCGTCCCAGCCCACGGTAGCGAGACGATCTATGCCAACATGACGCCCTTCGGCCTCGGCAAAGTCAGCGGCACGGTGCCCGCAACCGGCTCACGCAACGAAGCGCGCTCGCGGATGAAGGGCATTATCGAAAGGGATTAAAGGAGCCGAGCGACCCGTCGCACATCGTTGTGGCTGCTTCCTTCCGGACCTGACCAAGTTGGCGACAGCAAACGTCCGCCCGACTCCCGGCGCGGCATATGGCGCGCGGCAGGCGAAATTGCAATCCCGCGCTTATGGCAGGCGCAATTACCGGAAATTGTCCGCGTAGCTCTGCAGCTTCAGGCGCTTGGGCGGCACCGGGCTGACATGCGCGGCGATGCCATACTTGTCGGCATAGGCCTTGGCCTCGTCCGCCGAAGCAAAGGTCAGCACCACCTGGACCTGCGTATCGCCGGAACCGGCCCAGCCCATGAGCGGATCGGGACGACGCGCCTCGGCCGGCGCAAATTCAAGGACCCATTCCTCGGTGCGGGCGCGGCCCGATTGCATGGCATTCTTCGGGCGCTGATAGATACGTGCAGTCATGGGTACCCCATGGCCACGAATCGCCTATAAAATCAAGGGCGGACAAGCCCTCATCACCGCTTCCCCGCCACAAACGCGTTCTTGGTTCGAAGGCTCGCCTCCTCCTCCCATGGCGTGTCGGGCCAGCGGTGCCTGGGATAGCGGCCCTTCATGTCCTTCACCACATCGCGCCAGCTTCCGCGCCAGAAGCCCGGCAGGTCTGCCGTCGTCTG
The DNA here is from genome assembly GCA_044379435.1 of Novosphingobium sp. GTDB lineage: Bacteria > Pseudomonadota > Alphaproteobacteria > Sphingomonadales > Sphingomonadaceae > Novosphingobium. The sequence continues at coordinate 11,792 of JBIPOH010000050.1, read as the reverse complement.
TATCGGCTTCTGCCCCGGCGAAGTGAGCGAAAGCAGCAAGGGTCGAGGCGGATCGCCAATCATGGGATGCTTGTCCAGACCGAACAGCGCCTGCACCCGCAGCTCCACCGCCGGGCCGCCCTCGTGCCCATAATCAATCGCGTGGCTCGTCCCGGCAGGCGAAGCAAACTCCGCCGGTGCCAGCCGGTCGAGCGCCGCACGCCCGTTCCAGTCGAGCCGCCCCAGCAGCGCTTCGTGCAGCTTGCCCCCGCCGATCTGGAAATCGCGCCGCCCTGCCAGCAGCGGCCCCAGCCAGTCCTCCGCCTCGGCCAGCAGCACCGCCTCGGACAGCGCTGAAAGCCCAGCGTAGCGCGCGCGTTCAATCAGGGCCAAGGCCTTGGCACCCAGTGGCAGCAACTCCAGTCCTTCAGCGCGCAGCCGTTCCAGCAGCAAGGCTGCCACCGCTTCGGCTGGCGGCGCAGGATCGGGCACCCGCGCCAGCACCACTGCCCCCAGCCGCCGCTCCAGCCGCGCCTCCACGCGAGCCTCCGCCGCATTCCACGTCAGCGCATGACGCGCCTCGATCCGGTGCGTGAGGTGGCGAGTAACCTCGGCTTCGTCCAAGGCCAGCGCCGCCGTGATCCGTGCGCCCTTGGCCTCACCCTGCGCATCGCCGATCACCAGCCAGGGCGCGCGGACCAGCGAACTGGCCGGATCGAGCCGATAGCCGCGCCCGCCCGATGCCAGCCATTCCTCTCCGCTGCTCCCTCGCGCCCGCGCGATCCGGTCCGGGAAAGCCTCCGCCAAAAGCACGCCCAGCGGCACCTCAGGCCCTCGCTCTGCGCCAAGTTCGCGGGCAGCCCGCTCCGCAGCCTTGGCCCAGCGCTCCGCCAATTTGCGCGAAGCCTCTGCCCGCGCGCCGCGCTCGCGGCTCCACCGCTCCAGCCGCGCGGCCAGATCCTCGCCGCGCCCGCCCAGCCCGCGCTCCTGCAACAAGAGCGCCAGCCGCGCCGCATCTTCAGCCTGTCCCCCGTTTTTTGGCCCGCGCGCGGCAGCGAACAGCAGCATATGCGCCAGCGCAGGCTCCATCGGCAGCGCAGCCATCGCCTGCCCATGCGGGGTTATCCGGCCTTCGAAATCAAGCGCACCCAGCGCCGCCAACGCTGAGCACGCCGCCGCCATGGCAGAGACGGGCGGCGGATCGATCCACGCCATGTTTGCCACATCGCCAGCGCCCCACTGCGCCAAAGTCAGCGCCAGCGGGGTGAGATCGCTCGTCAGGATCTCCGGCGGATCAAACGCCTCGCGCCCGGCATGCGCGGCTTCCTCCCACAGGCGGTAGGCCGCGCCCGGCCCCTGCCGCGCCGCACGGCCCGCGCGCTGCGCGGCAGAGGCCTGGCTCGCCCGCACTGTCACCAGCCGCGAAACGCCCGCCGCCTTGTCGAACTCAGACCGCCGCGAAAGCCCGGCATCGACCACGATGCGCACACCGTCCAGCGTCAGCGATGTTTCGGCAATGCTGGTGGCAAGCACCACGCGCCGCCGCCCCCCGGCATCGCGCCGGATCGCCGCGCGCTGACCCGCAGGCTCCACCTGCCCATGCAGCGGCAAGACCAGCGCCTGCGGCAGGCGCTGCGCCAAGAGGTCGGCACACCGCTCGATCTGCGCGACGCCCGGCAGGAACGCGAGGATATCGCCGTCTTCGTCACCCCATGCCTGCACCACCGCACTCGCCGCGGCCTGCTCGGGCTTCAGATCAGGCCTCGAACCCAGCCAGCGGATCGCCAAGGGATGCGCCTTGCCTTCGCTCTCCACCACCGGGCAATTTTCCAGCAGCCGCGCAAACCGCGCGCCATCCAAAGTGGCAGACATCACCACAAGCCGCAGATCATCGCGCAGCACGCCCTGCGCTTCGATGGCCAGCGCGAGCGCAAGATCGCTGCCCAGCCCGCGCTCATGCGCTTCGTCGAACAGCACGGCGGAAATGCCCGAAAGCTCGGGGTCGGCCAGAAGCGCGGAGACGAAGATGGCCTCGGTCATCACCACGATCCGCGTGCGCGGGCCGCGCTTGGCATCGAGCCGGGTGACATAGCCCACCGTCTCGCCTGCGCTCTCCCCAAGCAGCTCCGCCATCCGCTCCGCCGCCGCGCGCGCCGCCACGCGCCGGGGCGAAAGCACCACGACCTGCCCCGTGCACCAAGCCTCGCGGATCAGGGCAGGTGCCACCGCCGTCGTCTTGCCCGCCCCCGGCGGCGCGATCAGCACGGCGGAAGGCTGCGCACGCAAGGCGGCCAGCAATTCGGGCAGCACGGCATGGATGGGAAGGTTGCTCACGCCTTTCGCCCTAGGCACCCTGCGCGAGGGCCGCAATCCATGCTAGGCGGCGAGGATGAGGACCAGCATCGAAATTGTCGTCGCGCTCCTCACCAGCCTGCTGGCCAGCGGCTTTGCCATCGCCGGGCTCATTGCCGCCGCTGCACTTCTGGCTGCCAGCGCGGTGTGGTGGCTGGTCCGCCGCCACAACGGAGCCGATGGCCCCTAGCCAGCTCTGCCCCCGCGCCATAGGCTGCTCGCAGGGAGACTAGGGCTTGAACGACGAGATCACCAGCGAACCGGCACTTCCGGCCCAGACCGGCCCGCTGCGCCTTGCCATCGGCTTTGCGCAAGGGCTCGCCGCGTGGCTGCTGCTGGAACTCGTCTGGCCCGGCACCATGGCATCCATAGAGCTTAATTCGAAAACATACTGGAGCACCCAGCACCCAACCGCGTTCGCTGCGCTCACCCTCGTCACCGCGTTCATCCCTGTCGTCGCGCTCGCCGAAGTGGGCCGGATGCGGACGAAGCGGCTGGCGATCTATCTCGCCGCCGCCACCGCCGCGCTCGTCCTTTTGACGCTGCACGACATCGCGCGCGATCCGTTCGATTATGCCCCCCCCCCGCGCATTTGGCCTTCCGCCACGCTGATCTTCTGCGGCGGGATCATGCTGTTCATCGTCAACCAGCTGCTCGAATTTCGCGAAACCGGACACCGCTTCTACACGCACTACAGCCTGCATTTCGAAGAGAGCTGGATGCGCGGCATCCAGTTCGTGCTCTCGCTGGTGTTCGTCGGCCTCGTCTGGGCGGTGCTGCTGCTCGGCGCGGCGCTGTTCGATCTCATCCACATTTCCGCGCTCAACACGCTGCTGGAGAAAAACTGGTTCCGCTGCCCGGTGCTCGGCATGGCGTTTGCCGCCTCGGTCCATATCACCGACGTGCGCCCCGCCCTGCTGCGCGGGATGCGCAACCTCGGTCTCACCCTGCTCGGCTGGCTGCTCCCGCTCGTCACCGGGCTTGCCGCAGCCTTCCTCCTTGCGTTGCTGGTCGTCGGTGTCGAACCCCTGTGGGGCACGCGCCGCGCCGCCTCGCTGCTGCTGACCGCCGCTTCGGTGATCCTCGTGCTGCTCAACGCCGCCTATAAGGATGGCGATCCCGCGCACGCCCCGCCCGCCGTGTTGCGCTGGGCAGGCCGCCTTGCCGGGCCGGTCATGCTCGCCCTCGCGCTCCTTGCGTCTTGGGCGATCAGTTTGCGCGTCGGCCAGTATGGCTGGACCCCGCAGCGCGTCCAATCCGCCGCCACCGCCGCCATCGCCGTGTTCTACGGCGCAGGCTATGGGTGGGCGAGCGCGGACCGCACAAGCTGGCTGAAGCGCATCGAACGCGTCAACGTTACCGCCAGCTTCGCCATGCTGGCAGTCTTCGCCGCGCTGCTCACCCCGCTCGCCGATCCGGACCGCATCGCCGTCACCAGCCAGGTCGCCCGGCTCCATGCGGGGCAGATCACGCCGGAAAAGTTCGACTACGGCCTCCTGCGCTTCCAGACAGGCCGCACTGGCACGGAGGCGCTGGCCGCGCTTGCCAAGGACCCGAACCTCGAGATCGCCGCCCGCGCCAAGCGCACGCAGGCCAGCACGGATCGTTACGCAAGCGGGGGCGATCCCGATCCCGCCAAGACCGAAGCGCCCTTCAGCCACGCGAGCATCTATCCCAAGGGCACTGTCCTCCCGCAGGATTTCCGCGCGAAAGACTGGCAGGAAAGCACAAGCTATGATGCACCCTGCATGGAAAACGGCACGCCGTGCGACATCTTCGTCCTGCCCGCAGGTCCTGCCCCCACCCTCATCATCCACCGTACCGCGCCCAAAGGCGAAGACAGTGCACCTGTCTACACCCGCGATGCCGCCGGGGAATGGCACCGCACCGGCACCTTGAACAACTTGCGTTGCCCCGCTGTGATCGCCGCACTGCGCAATGGGAAGGCCGCGCCGGTCCGGCCCCAGTTCGATGATGTGATGGCCGCAGGCATCCGGCTGGAAATGACGCCGAGCCGCATGTCCGGCCCCGATCCCTGCCCCGAACCCGCGCCGCCCCCGGCAAAACCCGCCCCGCCAACAGATGCCCGCGCACCCGGCAACCTCGGCCCCGCCTTCGGCAATCCCGGCCCGGGCTGAAGCTGCCCCCACTTTCGCTAGCCCGCCGCCCGCTTGACCAGCCCGCGCGGGCGCGCCACCTTGCCGCCAAACCGTTTGGAGCCAATCACACATGCAGCACCGCCGCCTCGGCACATCCGCCATCGTCGTTTCCGATATCTGCATGGGCACGATGACCTTCGGCAGCCAGGCCGACGAAGCCACGAGCCTGCGCATCCTCGACATGAGCTACGACGCGGGGATCAACTTCTACGACACGGCGGAAGGCTATCCCGTGCCGCCCGATGCAAAGTGGGTCGGGCGCACCGAGGAAATCGTCGGCAAGTGGCTGAAAACCAAGCCGCGCGATGCCGTGATCATCGCCACCAAGGTCTCAGGCCCCAGCCACATCTGGTTCAAGAGCCCCAAGCGCAATGGCATGACCGCGCTTGATCGGCACAATATCATCAAGGCGGTAGAGGAAAGCCTACAGAAGCTCGGCACCGATTACATCGATCTCTACCAGACCCACTGGCCCGACCACGACACGGCCTATGAAGAGACGATGGAAACGCTGGACGAGCTGGTTCGCGCGGGCAAGGTGCGCATTCTCGGCTGCTCGAACGAAACCTCGTGGGGCCTGATGAAATCGATCGAGGCCGCCAAGGCCGTCGGCGGTGCCCGCTACCACACGATCCAGAACAATTTCAGCCTTAACAACCGCCGTTTCGAGGATGAACTGGCGCAAGTCTGCCGCAAGGAAGGCGTGAGCCTCATCCCCTATTCGCCCATCGGCGGCGGCGTGCTGGCCTGCAAATACAGCGGCGGCGCGCGGCCAGACGGCGCGCGTTTTTCGAAGTACCTCGAAATGGGTGGCCGTCAGGCCAGCATGGCCCGCCGCTTCGTCAACGAAAAGTCCATCGAATCGGCCGAACGCTTCGCGAAGATCGCCGCCGAACACGGCCTCGATCCAGTCACCTTCGCTGTCGCGTGGTCAAAGCAGCACGATTTCGTCGCCTCGACCATCGTCGGCGTGACGACCGAGGACCAATGCGCCCCGATCTTCGCCGCCGCTGATGTGGTGCTATCAGATGAGGCAATGAAGGCGGTCAACGCCGTCAGCCGCGAGATCATGTATCCGATGGGGTGAAGACAAAGGTGCGCGTCTGGCGGGCGTCTTGAACGTCCGCCGGGGCTCACTCAGTACCGCCGCGCGACCGCAAACTCCGCCGCTTCGATCATCGCTTCCTTGGCGGCGCTGGCCGGGAACTTCGCGATCGCATCAATCGCCCGCTGGGCATAGTGCCGCGCGCGTTCGCGGGTTGCGTTGACTGCCTTGTGCTTGCGGATGAGGGAGACGGCGTGCGCCAGATCGGCATCGCTGTTGCGGTCCCCAGCAATCGCTTCCTGCCAGAACGCGCGCTCCTGCGCCGAGCCGCGCGCATAGGCGAGAATCACCGGGAGGGTCATCTTGCCTTCGCGGAAGTCGTCGCCCTGATCCTTGCCCATTTCCGAGGCGTCCGAATCGTAGTCGATCGCGTCATCCGCCAGCTGGAAGGCGATACCAAGGTTACGGCCATACGAATCGACCGCCAGTTCGTCAGCCTCATTGCGCTCCGCCACCACGGCGGCGATGCGGCAGGCTGCAGCAAACAGCGCTGCCGTTTTGGCATTGATGATGGCGAGGTAGCGTTCCTCGCTCGTATCGACCTGCCGCTGCGCCACGAGCTGATCGACTTCGCCCTCAGCGATCACGGCAGAAGCATTGGAGAGAATTTTCAGAACCTTGAGGCTGCCATCCTCGACCATCAGTTCAAAGCTGCGGCTGAACAGGAAATCGCCGACGAGCACCGTGGCGGGGTTGCCATAGACGACGTTGGCGGCCTTCTTGCCGCGCCGCATCCCCGAACCATCGACCACATCATCGTGCAGCAGAGTGGCGGTGTGGATGAACTCCACCACTGCGGCGAGCTTGTAGTGGCGGCTGCCGCCATAGCCCAGCAGCGAGGCGGTGGCCAAAGTAAGCATCGGGCGCATGCGCTTGCCGCCACCGGCAATGAGGTGGCCAGCGAGCGCCGGGATCAGCGGAATGCGCGATTGCATCCGGCCGAGGATCACTTCGTTGACACTGTTCATGCCATCGGCCACGAGCGCCATGAGCGGCTGCAGCGAGGGCTCGGCGCGGCGGGGGAGAGTGTGGATGGTCGCGGTCATCGCCCATGCGCTTGGCCTGCCCACCGGCGCTTGGCAAGATGCAACTTGTGCCAGAGCGGGCTCCATGCCCCTCGGTACGGGGGTAGAAGGACGGAGAACGGGCATGAGCGAGGATCCGGTGCTGGCAGGCTATCGCCAGAGCATCGACAACATCGATGCGGCAATGATCCATATCCTGGCCGAGCGATTCCGTATCACGCAGGCCGTCGGCGCGCATAAGGCGGCACATCAGTTGCCCGCGAGCGATCCGGGGCGTGAGGACCGCCAGATCGCCCGCCTGCGCGCGCTCGCGGTTGATGCCAGGCTCGATCCCGAGTTCAGCGAAAAGTTCCTGCGCTTCATCATCGAGGAAGTGATCCGCCACCACGAACAGGCGGCAGAGGCAAAAGCCTGACCATGGGCCTTGGCGCGGAAGGCTTCATCCGCAATGCATGGTATGTCGCAGACTGGGCTGCTGCGATCACCGAGGCGCTGACCCCGCTGGAGATTCTGTGCGAACGGGTCGTGCTCTTCCGCACCGCAAATGGCACGCCGGTCGCGCTCGAGGATGCCTGCCCGCACCGCAAGTTGCCGCTCTCGATGGGGCGGCGCGAAGGTGACAGCATTGTCTGCGGTTATCACGGCCTCACCTTCGACACCGCAGGCGCCTGCATTGCCGCCCCCACGCAGGCGGCGCCGCCAATCGCTTGCGTGCGCACCTATCCGCTGGCGGAGCGTTATGGCCTCGTGTGGATCTGGATGGGTGATCCGGCCAAGGCCGATCCCGCCCTGATCATCGACATCCCCCAGTGGGGCTCCCCCGATTGGGGCTATAATCGCGGCCCGGTGATGCAGGTCGACTGCCATTATCTCTACGTGGTCGACAACCTGCTCGATCCCACGCACGTCACCTGGGTGCACCCCGGCTCGTTCGGCGATGCCTCGTGCGCGGCGGTGCCGATCGAGACCACATCGTCCGCGCAAGGCGTCACCGCGGCGCGCTGGCTGATGGATACCACGCCTGCCCCGTTCTATGCCAAATTCCTGCAATTTGCGGGCGCAGCGGATCGTTATCAGCACTACGAGATGCGCTATCCCGCAAACGCCATCATCAAGGCAGTGTTCGTGCCCGCTGGCACTGGCGGCCACGCCGCGCCGCTCCACCGCGAAGCATTTTGCATGGACAGCTTCAATTTCCTGACCCCGGTGAATGCGAAGGCGACGCGCTATTTCTGGTTCCAACTGAGGAACTTCGCACCTGATGATGCGGCAGTTTCCGAAGAATTTACCGAGGATGTCCGCCATGCCTTCGAGGAAGACCGCGTGATCCTGAACGCCGTGCAGATCGGCATGGACACCAGCCCCACGCCCACCATCGACCTCAAGAACGACCTCGCCTCGTTCCGGTTTCGCACGGCCCTTGCCCGGATGATCGCGGCGGAAGGCTAGAGCCCCATCAAGCGATGATCTGGAAGTCCGTGAAGGCCAGCCCCGGCGCGCCGCTCAGCACTGCCACCTGCACCGCCGCCGAAGAACCCGTCCCGTCACGGTCATACCACAGCACGCCGGTGGTGGTGTTGTAGATGAAGCGGTCGCTGGCATCATGCGCCGCGTTCACCCCCGCGCCCGACCAGAACGCATCGGCGCTCAACGCCCCGGTTGCGGCAAGGCCGGTGAACACCGCGCGGCGAAACGCCAGCGTGTCAGTGCCCGAGGCAAAATCCTGCAAAGTATCGTAGTTGGTGGCGAGGTTTGCGGATGTGTCGAACACGAAGGTATCCGCCCCCGCTCCGCCATTCAGAGTATCGTTGCCGTTGCCGCCGGTCAGCCGGTCGCTGCCGCTCCCGCCCTGCAGCGTGTCGTTGCCCAGCCCGCCCGCCAGCGTATCGTTGCCATCCAGCCCCGCCAGCGTGTTGACCCCGCTGTTGCCGGTGATGACATTGGCCTCGCCGTTGCCAGTGCCAGTGATCGCGGCAGTGCCCGAAAGCGTGAGGTTCTCGATGTTGGCAGCCAGCGTGTAGCTTGCCGAAGCGGTGACGAGATCGGTGCCCTGCCCGGCCAGTTCGGCCACCACATCGCCTGTCACATCAACCACATAGCTGTCGTTGCCAAGCCCGCCGATCAGCGTGTCCACCCCCGCGCCGCCGTTCAGCGTGTCGTTCCCGGCATTGCCGGTCATCACGTTGGCGAGCGCATTGCCGGTGCCGCTGTGGTTCGATGCATTGGTGAAAGTCAGGTTCTCGACATGGTTGCCCAGCGTGTAGCTGGAGCGGGCAGTCTGCACCGTATCGGTGCCCTCCCCGGAAAGCTCGGTCACCACATCGCCGCTGGAATCGACCACATAAGTATCGTCGCCCAGCCCGCCGATCATTGTGTCACTGCCCGATCCGCCGTTCAGCGTATCGTTGCCGCCAAACCCGGTGAGCGTGTTCGCGCGCGAATTGCCGGTAAGCACATTTGCATGGCCATTGCCGTTGCCGTTGATCGATGCACTTCCCGAAAGCGTCAGGTTCTCGAAGTTCGCGGTCAGCGTCCAGGCAATCGACGAGGTCACCAGATCGGTGCCTTGCCCGGCCAGTTCGGTCAGCACATCACCGATGTTGTCAACCACATAGCGGTCGTCGCCCTGCCCGCCGATCATGGTATCCGCGCCCGCGCCGCCGCTGAGCGTATCGTTCCCGCCCAGCCCAATAAGGGTGTTCGCGCCTGAATTGCCAGTGATGACATTGGCATCGCCATTGCCGGTGCCGCTGATCGCGCTGCTGCCCGAAAGCGTGAGATTCTCGACATGGGCCGCCAGCGTCCAGCTGATCGCGGACGTTACGCTGTCGGTCCCGGCGCCTGCCGCCTCGATCGTGGTGTCTCCGGCATTGTCGACGGTGTAACGGTCGTTGCCCAGCCCGCCGAGCATCCGGTCCGCCCCGCTCTTGCCGTCCAGCACATCGTTGCCGCCGCCGCCGGTCAGCGTGTTGTTGAGCGTGTTGCCGTTGCCGGTGTGGACGGCGCTGTCGGTGAAGGTCAGGTTCTCGACATTATTGCCCAGCGTATAGCTGGCGCGCGTGGTCAGCACCGTATCGGTGCCCTGCCCCGATGCTTCGCTCACCACATCGCTGCTGGAATCGACCACATAGGTGTCATCGCCCAGCCCGCCGACCATCGTATCGTTGCCAAGGCCGCCATCGAGCCGGTCGTTGCCGCCAAGGCCGGTCAGCGTATCGTTGCTGGCCAGCCCCATGATGTGATCATCGCCGCTCGTGCCGGTCAGCGCATTCACCGCCGCCGTGCCCACGATCAGGTTGTAGGCCCCATAGCTGAAGAGCTGCGCCTTGATGCTGGTGCCATCGCTGTCGCCGCCAAGGCCGCTGGCATCGCCCCACGCAATCACAAACCCGCCGCCGAGCAGGCTGCTGACCACCGGGCGCTCCTGATAATCACCGGTCACGGTGTTGACCGTGATCTCGCTGCCCACCTTGGCGCCCGTGCCATCATAGAACTGGGCCTTGATCTCGCTGTTCGTGGCGGTGACGAAATGCTGCCAAGTCACCACGAAGCCGCCATCGGGCAGGCTGGTGACCGAGGGAAACTCGCGTTCGCCCGCGCCGGTGCCGCTCGCCACCAGCGCGGCGCCAAGCTTGGCCCCGGCGGCATCGAACATCTGCGCCCGGATCAGCGTGTCAGGCTCGCCCGAGGCAGGGGCCGAATCCTGCCAGGCCACCACGAAGCCGCCCGTCGTCAGTCCGGTCACGACCGGCAGCGCCGTATCGCTCAAGGTTTCGGTATCGACGGCAAACTCGCTGCCCACTTTCGCCCCGCTCGCGCTGAACAGCTGCGCCTTGAGCAGCGTGCCCGCGCCGCTCGCATCCATCCACGTGACCACGAAGCCGCCGCCCGCAAGGCTGGTCACCATCGGCTGGGTCTGATCGCCAGTGGTCTGCGTGTTGACTCGCACCGCGCTGCCCGCAGGCACGCCCGCCGCGCTGTAGACTTGCGCCAGCACGCCTGCTCCGCTCGCATCGCCTGCGGTTCCGCCAAAATCCTGCCAGGTCACCACAAAGCCGCCGCCGGCAAGGCCAGTGATCGTGGGGTTGTGATTGCCGGGCAGATTGTTGCCGCCCTGCAGCGTCCATGTCAGCGTGTTGACGAGGAAGGCTGGCGTGGTCACCGTGCCGTTTGCGGCATAGACTTGCGCCTTGATCTTGTAGTCGGACTGGATGCCTGCCTCGGTCCAGGTCACCACGAAGCCGCCATTGGCAAGGCTCGCCACGGTCGGGAACGATTGATCGGCGGCCGCCCCGCTGGCCACGGCAAACTCGCTGCCCACTTTGGAGCCTGCTGCGCTGTAAAGCTGCGCCTTGGCCACGCCGAGGCCGCTTGATGCCGAATAATCCACCCAAGTGGCGATGAAGCCGCCGCCGGCCAGCCCCGTGATCGAGGGCAGCTCCTGAAAGCTCGTGGTCTGGGTATTGACCAGAAACTCGCTTCCGATCTTGACGATATCAACCATTCGTGGCCCCCGCGCGCACCATGCCGCTGGCTCAGCGCACGGGGCGCGCGCCTGCCGCAGCCGGTGCAAGTTCACTGACTTACCGGTGCGGACTAGCGGAAAACCCTTAACAATCTGCGATGTTCAGCGAGGGCCAAACGGAGCCGCAAACTAGCCCGAAACTCCGAAAATGCAGGCGGCCCGCAGCATCGCGTGGCAGGGCCGGACCGCCTGCTCCACCTTACGCCACGATCAGGATATCCACGTAGGACAGCCGGGGATGGCTGCCATCCCCGAGCGTGGCGATCAGCTGCGCTGCTGCGCCGCCAACGCCATCGGCATCGTAGCGCAGTTCGCCGGTTGCGGTGTTATACAGGATGCGGTCGCTGGCATCGCGCGCCGCATCGACCTCGACCCCCGCGCGGAACGCATCGGCTGCCAGCTTGCCCCTGTTTGCAAAGGCGGTGAACACATCCTGCGAAAGCAGGATGCGGTCACCCTCCGCGCGGTTGAAATCGGTGATCGTGTCGCCATCGGGCGCGGTGGTGAACCAGAACGAATCGCGCCCCGCGCCGCCGGTCAGCGTATCGGCGCCGGTACCGCCGAACAGCCAGTCTGCGCCGCCGCCGCCGCGCAGGATATCATCGCCCGCATCGCCATAGAGGCGGTCGTTGGCCGAATCGTCCTGC
>JBIPOH010000049.1:0-14594 GCA_044379435.1 Novosphingobium sp. | reverse complement strand
AAATGGCCCATTGCTTCGTCAGGAAGCCTTGAGATATCGACATATCCCTGCGTCTTCCTTCCTCGCACTGAGCCATTTTGCCTCAAACCTCGAAGGCGCGGTTAATAGGGCCTGACCCTAGTGAAGACACCTTCCCGGAAACGGAGAATCAGGCGATTTGCGGGGAGCATCACGGAGAGTGCAACCGCTTCTCCGTCTTCAATGTCTCGCGATCCAGCGACAGAATCCCGCAGAACTGCGCCACTTCCCGCAGAGCAGGTGCCCGAAGGCAAGATCTGTTACGATTTTCAGGATGTTTGGTGCGGTCGAGAAGACTCGAACTTCCACGGGCTTTCGCCCACAACGACCTCAACGTTGCGCGTCTACCAATTCCGCCACGACCGCACATCGAAGCAGGGTTGAACCTTGCAAGAAGGTCACCCCGCCGGGGTAGAGGCGGGCCACTAGCAAAGGACCCTGCACCGCGCAACAACCTAGCGGTGTTTTTTTACTCGGGCTTCCAGCCGATTTCCGCGACCTTGGCGTTTTTGGGCACGTCGGTGACCGCTTCGTTGATCGTAACGCTTTCGCCGGGCTTCAGCATCTCGCGCGGGGGGGTGACATCCCAGGTATAGACCACCTTGTCACTCGCATCGCGCAAGACGATGAGGATGGGCGGCACTTCCTGCGGCTGCTTGCCGACGTTGGTCACCGTGCCGCTGGCGCCGAAATACTCCGTGCCATTGGGCAGCGTGCGGCGGTCCTGCCGCTCGGACGGGAATGACAGCGCGAGATCGGGGTTACCCGCGCCAAACGTGGCATGTGAGGCGGGCAGCCACTTGGGCACGCCCAGCCAGGCAGCCAGAACCAGCAGGACGGCCACCAGCACCGCAAAGGCAACGCCAGCCATGGTCCAGAGCTTCGTGGTGTTGCGGCGCGGGCGGAACGGCGGCTCGTGCTCGAAGCTCGAGACGGTATCATCGAACACTTCGCCCGGCGAACGGGCGGCAGGGCGCACGACCGGGCGCGGCACCACCGGCGGCTCGGGCACCGGATCAGGTGGAAGCGCCGCAGTGTCTGCATTACGGGGCTGAGCCGCTTCGGCTTCAGGCCTCTCTGCGGCGGCAGGAGCGGCAGGAGGAGGGGCTGGAGCCGTCACCGGGGCCGCAGCTACTGCCGCCACGTCCCGCGCAGGAAGCTCCGGGCCATCCTGGAACCAGCTATGTCGGCACTTGGCGCAGCGCACCGTGCGCCCTTCCACACCGATCGCGCTGTCGGGGACGACGTAGCGCGTCGAGCAAGCGGGGCACGCGATGATCATGCAATCCGCTTAAGCATGGGCGGATACACGGAAACAATAGGCGCGAACGGGGAGAAATGCTCGACCGCCCTTTTTTCCACATCGATTGCGCCTTATAGCCGCACGACGCGGCGCGTGCCGCCACGCACGCCATCACCCCACGGGACAGCACCGCCTGCCATGAACCAGCCTGAAGCCGAAATCGTCCAGTTCGACAATGTCGGACTGCGCTACGGAACAGACAAGGAAATCCTGGCCGACGTCTCGTTCACGCTCTATCCGGGCCGCTTCTATTTCCTCACCGGCGCCAGCGGCGCGGGCAAGACCAGCCTGCTCAGGCTGCTCTATCTCGCGCAGCGCCCTTCGCGCGGGCTGATCCGCCTGTTCGGGACCGATGCGATCACCCTGCCGCGCGAACGCCTACCCGGCTTCCGCCGCCGTATCGGCGTGGTGTTTCAGGATTTCCGGCTGGTCAGCCACCTTTCCGCGTTCGACAACGTGGCCCTGCCGCTGCGCGTGGCCGGGGTGAGCGAAAAGGACATTGCGCGCCCCGTGGGCGAAATGCTGGAATGGGTGGGCCTTGGCGATCGGCAGCACGCCCGGCCCGCCACGCTTTCGGGCGGAGAGCAGCAACGCGTGGCCATTGCGCGGGCGGTGATTGCCCGGCCCGACATGCTGGTGGCTGACGAGCCGACCGGCAACGTCGATCCGGAAATGGCGCTGAAACTGCTGCGGCTCTTCGAAAGCCTCAATCGCCTTGGCACCACCGTCGTCGTGGCCACCCACGATGTCCAGCTCATCCGCAAGGTGCCGGAATCGCTGATCATGCGGCTCGACAAGGGCCGCCTGAGCGATCCGACTGGCGCACTGCGCTATCCGCCGCGCCGCCCGGCGATGGCCACCGGTCCGGCTGAGGCCGGCACCCCGCCGCCGCTCTGAGCCCGCTGGCCATGGAACGTCTCTCTTCCCTGCTTCGGCGCTTGCGCGGCACAGCCTCCACTGGTGATCCGCGCCTGCTGCCCGAGGCGCAGCTTGCCGGGCCGATGCCGTGGGTGATCGCGATCATGATCTCGCTCACGGTGGTAGCGGCCGCTAGCGGCCTTGCGCTGCGCAATGCTGCGCGCACCGCCAGCGCTGATCTCGAAGGCGGCGTGACCGTGCAGATCGTCACTGCCGCGCCCTCGGAACGGCTGCGTCAATCGGGCGCCGTGCTGGCAGCGCTGCAGAATGCGCCGGATGTTTTGGAAATCCGGCAGGTGGCGCAGGAAGAGCTCAACACGCTGGTCGAACCCTGGCTGGGTACCCGTCCGGGCGACGATGTGGAAGCGCTGCCGATCCCGGCGCTCATCGATGTGCAGCTGAAGGGTTCTGCCACGCCCGCCCGGCTCGCCCGCCTGCGCGCGCTGGTCCAGCCGGTGGCCCCCTCCGCGCGAGTCGATGCGCAGGCGGCCTGGCTCACGCCCGTGTTCGAGGCCATCGGCACGCTGCAATGGCTGGCGGGCGGCCTGATCGCACTGCTTGCACTGGCGACGATCTCGGCCGTGTTGCTCGCCTCGCGCAATGCGCTGGGCAATCACCGCGAAGCCATCGAGATCTTGCACATGCTGGGCGGCACGGACCGCCAGATCGCACGGGTATTCCAGCGTTCGATGGCGTTCGATGCGGCGGCGGGCGGGCTCGCCGGGCTGCTGCTGGGCGTTGTCGCCATCGTCATGCTTTCTGGCCAGTTTGCCAGACTTGGCTCGGGCATGGTGGCGGGCGCGGTGCTGCATTGGCCGGACTGGATCGTGATCGCGGCCATTCCGCTGGCCGGTGTCGCGCTGGCGGTGCTGACCGCGCGCTTGACCGTGCTCGCCGCACTTCGGCGGATGCTCTGACATGGCCCGCCTGCGCAAACCGCCCGGTCTGTTTCGCCGCATCGGCGCAGCCGTGATGCTTGGCTGGGTGCTGGGCTTCCTGTGGTTTGCTCTGGCCCTACCCCGTCCCGCAGGGCCCCAGAAGACCGACGGCGTCATTGCCCTCACCGGTGCCAGCGGACGCATCCCCCGCGCCATCGAGGTGCTGCGGGCGGGGCAGGCCCGCAAGCTGCTGGTGGCAGGCGTCGCCAGCGAAGTGAAACCGGGCGAATTTGCCGCGGAATACGAAGTTTCGCCCGAGCTCATGGCCTGCTGCGTGACGCTCGGCTTCGAATCGATCGACACACGCTCAAACGGGCTGGAGGCCGCGCGCTGGATCGCGGCGGAGCGCCTGACTTCGGTGCGGCTCGTGACAACGGACTGGCACATGCGCCGCGCCGTGTTCGATCTGGCGATGGCAGCGCCGGGCGATGTCGTGATCCTGCCCGATGCCGTCCCTTCGCGCCCGAGCATGAAAACGCTGTTCATCGAATACAACAAGCTGATCGCCCGCGCGCTCGCCTGGCTGGCTGGCTGGTAGGGCAGCAGATGGCAGAGAGCGCAGTGCCGCATGTTTCCCCGCACGACGCCGCGCCTCGCCTTGGCGAGATCGCGCGCAGCCTTGCCTTCTATGCGGCGTTCTATGGTGCCACGGTGTTGCTGCTGTTCGTGGCCGTCGGCGCGATGGCGCTGGGGGGCGACCGCTACAAGGGCGTGGTTCGTATCTGGTCGACATGGCACCGCACTTGCGCGCGAGTCTTGCTGGGCATCTCGGTCGAAGCCGATGCCTTCACGGCGCAAGGCGGGGTGCTCTATGCGATCAAGCACGAATCCTTCTTCGAAGCGATCGAGCTGCCGCACCTGTTTCCCCAGCCCGTCGTCTTCGCGAAGGAACAGCTGCTGCGCATCCCGATCTGGGGCGCGATCGGCACGCGCTATGGCCTTATCGCGGTGGACCGCGCGCGCGGCGCCAGCACCTTGCGCGCGATGCTGGCCGAAGCCCGGCGCTGGACCGCCGATGGCCGCCCGTTCGTCATTTTCCCCGAAGGCACGCGCGTGCGCCATGATGCGCAGCCCGCCCTGCAGGCAGGCTTTGCCGGGCTCTACAAGATGCTCGGCCTGCCGGTCATTCCGGTCGCGGTCGATAGCGGGCCACTCTACCATCGGCGCTGGATGCGTTCCGGCACCATCCGATACCGCTTTGGCGAGGTCATTCCGCCCGGGCTCCCGCGTGAGGAAATCGAGGCCCGCGTGCACGCTGCCATCAATGCCCTCAACACTGGAACACATGGCGCATGAGCCTCGAGGATGCCCGCATCGACGAGCGGCACACCGAGGCGGACGCCCGTTCGTGGCGCGAAGTGCTTGGCCCGGGGCTCATTACCGGGGCGGCGGATGATGATCCGAGCGGGATCGGCACTTACAGCCAGGTCGGCGCGCAATTTGGCTACAGCCTCGCGTGGATCATGGTGTTCAGCTATCCGCTGCTGGTGGCGACGCAACTGATCTGCGCGCGGATCGGTGCGGTGACGGGGCATGGCATCGCCTACAACCTCAAGCGGCACTATCCGCGCCCGGTGCTGTTGCTGGCAGTCACGCTGCTGCTGGTGGCCAACACGATCAACCTCGGCTCCGACCTTGGCGCGATGGCGGCGGCGCTCAATCTGCTGCTGCCGGGGCCGACGATGCTCTACGTCGTGATGTTCGGCGGCATTTCGGTGCTGCTTGAGGTGTTTGTCGCCTATGCGCTCTACACCCGGATCCTCAAATGGTCCGCGCTGTCGTTGCTCGCCTACATCCTTGTGCCCTTCGTGGCAGAGCTTTCGCCAGCCGCGGTGCTGCGCGGCGTGCTGGTGCCCCAACTGCACTGGGACCAGCAGACCGCCATGGCCGTAATCGCGGCGCTGGGGACCACGATCAGCCCCTACCTGTTCTTCTGGCAGGCCGGGCAGGAAGTGGAAGAGCAGCACCGCCTGCACCAGCATCCGCTGGGCGTGTTTCCGCGTGCGGCCGGGCCGGGTCTGGCCCGGATGCGGACCGATACGCTGGTGGGTATGGGCGTGACGAGCGTGACCGCGCTGTTCATCGTGATCGCCACGGCAGCCACGCTGAACGCGAACGGCATCCACGAAATCGCCTCTGCCGATGCCGCCGCCAGCGCCTTGCGCCCGATTGCAGGCGATCTCAGCTTCCTGCTGTTTGCCGTGGGCATCATCGGGATCGGCCTGCTGGCGGTGCCGGTGCTGGCGGGATCGGCCGCCTATGCGCTATCGGAAACCTTCGGCTGGACCGAAGGGCTGGACCGCAAGCCGCACGAGGCCAAGGCCTTCTATGGCGCGATCGTGGTGGCGGTGCTGGGCGGGGTGGCGCTCAACCTGATCGGCATCGATCCGATGAAGGCGCTCTACTGGACTGCCGTCATCAATGGTCTGCTCGCCCCGCCGCTGATGGTGATGACGATGCTGGCCGCCAGCAATCCCAGAGTGATGGGCCGCCTCACCCTGCCCCCGCTGCTGAAAATCGGCGGCTGGACGGCGACCGCCGTGATGATCCTCGTCTCGGCGATGTTCCTGCTGAGTTAGGTATCGCTTGTTCGCCTGACCGAAACGGCAATCAGGTGTGGCTGCGGCCGAAATCGGGCCGCGCGTCGTCCTGGCCCATTTCGATGATCGAGCGGCGGATGGCGCGGGTGCGCGTGAAGGTATCGAACAGCGTCGCCCCGTCGCCCTTGCGGATCGCTTTCTGCAGTTCGGTCAGATCCTCGCTGAAGCGCTGGAGCATTTCGAGCACGGCCTCGCGGTTGCTGAGGAACACGTCGCGCCACATCGTGGGATCGGATGCGGCGATGCGGGTGAAATCGCGAAAACCGCCCGCCGAATACTTGATCACCTCGCTCTGCGTCACTTCCTCAAGATCGGACGCAGTGCCGACGATGGTATAGGCAATAAGGTGCGGCAGGTGGCTGGTGACGGCGAGTACCCGGTCATGATGCTCAGGGTCCATCACCTCAACCCGCGCGCCAAGTGCTTCCCAGAAGGCCATGACCCGCGCCACTTCGGCTTCGTCTGCCCCAGCAGGCGGCGTGACGATGCACCAGCGGCCCTTGAACAGCGCGGCAAACCCGGCATCCGGGCCGCTCTGCTCGGTGCCCGCCACGGGGTGTGCGGGGATGACCGTTACACCCGGAAGCGCCTCGGCCAGCGCCTTGGCAACGCTGGCCTTGCTTGACCCCACGTCGGTGACGATCACGCCGGGCGCAAGATACGGGGCTATCATCACGCCCGCAGCAGCCATCGCGCCAACCGGCACGCACAGCACAACCAGATCGGCCCCCGCGACCGCTTCAGACACTGTCTCGGGCACGAAATTGGCCAGCCCGATCTCCCGCGCGCGGGCGCGCACGGCGGGATCGGCATCAAAGCCCGTGGTCATTGCATCGGGCAACTGCGCATGAACCGCGCGCGTGACCGAGCCGCCCAGCAAGCCCAGCCCGATGACGGCGATGCGCGCAAACGGTGCGGGCGGGCTCATCGCGCCGCTTCGGCCATCTGGCGCAGCACGGCCGCCACCCGGTCCATCTCGGCAGCGGTGCCGATGGTGATGCGCAGGCACTGCGGCAGGCCCTGCCCCGGCAGCCAGCGCGTGATGAAGCCGTGTTCCATCAGGCCCTTGTAGGCCGCCTCTGCCGTCAGCGCGCCGGAAAACTCGATCAACACGAAGTTCGCCTCGCTCGGCAGCGGGCGCAGGCCGTGGTTGCCCAGCGCTTCGAGCGCGGCAACGAAGCGGGCGCGTTCGGTGCGGTTGTGATCGCGCGACGTCGTCACGAAAGCCTGATCGCCCAGCGCCGCCAGCGCCGCCGCCTGCGCCGTCAGAGTCACGTTGAACGGGCCGCGAATGCGATTGAGCATGTCGATCAGTGCAGGCGCGCCAGTCGCCCAGCCGACCCGTTCACCGGCAAGGCCATAGATCTTGGAGAAGGTGCGCGTGATAAGCACGTTCTGCGCCGTCGCCGCCAGCGCCATCGCGCCATCGTCCGCAACGGCATCGACATATTCGGCATAAGCCTGATCGACCACCAGCAGCACATCGCCCGGCAAGCCGGCGTGGAGCCGGGCCAGTTCGGCACGCGGCAGGTAGCTGCCGGTGGGATTGTTCGGATTGGCCAGAAACACCACCCGCGTGCGCGGGCTGAGGCAGGCCAGCAGCCCATCGACATCGGCGGCAAAATCGCGGTCCGCCGCCACGACCGGCTCCGCCCCGCAGCGGCGCGCGGCGATTTCATAGACCGAGAAGCCATAGCGCTGATACAGCACTTCATCGCCCGGCCCGGCATAGGCCTGCGCAGCAAGGTTGAGCAGCTCGTCCGAGCCGGTGCCCATCACGATCCGGGCAGGATCGATACCGTGCAATGCACCCAGCCCGGCGCGCAGGGCATGGCTTTCCGGATCGGGATAGCGCGCGGGATCGCCTGCGCCATCTCCGCCGCTGCCATCCCCGCCGCTACCAAGGCGCGCGGCGAGCGCCAGCGGGCTGGTGCCCAGCGGATTCTCGTTGGCCGAAAGCTTGATCAGCACCTGCCCGTCTGTGCCGGTGGACTTGCCGGGAACATAGGGATGAATCGCCGCGATCCACGGCTTGGGCACGGGACTGCCGGGATCGACGCGGCTGGCGGCAGACGAGGATGATGTTTCGGACATGACCGGCGCGCTTTAGCGGGCTTGCCGCTGCAAGGAAACCGTCTCGCCGGGCGATTATCCCGTGGCCCTTATCCCTCGGCCCTTATCCCTCGGCCCTGAGCGCGGCGCCCTTCCAGTCGCTGGCCATGCCAAAGGCTGGCATCGATGGCTTGCCGTCCTCGCCCCCGCCGATGAGATGCGGACCGATCGGCTGGACGCCATCGCCCTTGGGGCCTTGGGGAAGGCCCGCTGCGGCCAACTGATAGGGCGAGGCACGGTGGCGGGTGCACAATCCGCCGTTGCCATCGGGCACGAGCGATTGCTCGAACTCCAGCCCTTGCTGGCGCTTGCGCGAGCGGCGCACACGGGCCACCGCCAGCTGGCCTTCGCCCAGATCGATCACGAACTCGGTGCCGAGCGGCACATCGACGAGGCCTTCGATCAGCGCGCCGGAAACCGACAGGTTGCGCAGCACGACCGGATAATAGTGGTTATCGTGAATCACCCCGATCCGGCGGAACATCGCCTGCCGATCATGGCGCTGGAAGGCCGGGCCCGAAGGCTCGATGATCCAGTCGCCATCGTTGAGCCTCTGGACGAACACGTCATTCGGAATCGGCTTGCTGTAGATATAACCCTGCACGAGCGTGACGTTGAGGCTCTTCATCAGATCGAACTGATCGAAGCTTTCTACGCCTTCAGCCGTGGTGTCCATCTCCAGCGCCTGCGCTAGCGCGACGATGGCCGCGATGATCGCGCGGTTGCGCGAGCCGGCCTCGGTGGCACCGCGCACGAAGGACTGGTCGATCTTGATCTTGTCGAACGGTGCGGACTTGAGATAGCCGAGCGAGGAATAGCCGGTGCCGAAATCATCCAGCGCCAGACGCACGCCCAGCCCCTTGAGCGCCTTGAACCGGTCGTTGGTGGCCCCGCCTTCCTGGAGGAACACGCTTTCGGTGATCTCAAGCTCGAGCAGCTCGGGATCCAGCCCCGAATTGGCAAGCGCACTGGCCACAAGCGCAGGAAAACCCTCATCAGCAAACTGCACGGGCGAGACGTTGACTGCGACCCGCAGACCGCCGGGCCAGGCAGCGGCTTCGGTGCAGGCCCGGCGCAGAACCCATTCGCCGATGCCCTTGATGAGGTTCGATTCCTCCGCGATCGGGATGAACCGCGCCGGGCTCACCGAACCGTGTTCGGGGTGGTTCCAGCGCACCAGCGCCTCGACGCCGACGACGTGGTTGTCCGCCGCGCGCACGACCGGCTGGTAATGAATCTCGAGCTCGTCGCGCTGCAGCGCATCGTGGAGGTCTTCCTCCAGCAGGCGGCGGTCTGCGGCAGCCTTGAGCAGGTCTGCGCTGAAGAAGCGGAAACGCCCGCGCCCGCCGCCCTTGGCTGCATAGAGCGCAAGGTCGGCATTGCGGACAAGCGAATCGCTGTCGTCGCCATCAAACGGCGAAACCGCGACTCCGACCGAGGCGCCGATCAGGCAGCGGCTGCCATCGATGGTATAAGGCTGCGAAATGCTGGTGATGATGCTGGTGGCGATATCGCCCAGGACGCCGCGGTCATCGGTCCCCGGCATGATGACCTGGAACTCGTCACCGCCCAGACGGCTGACCTTTTCCTTGTCTCCCACAACGCGCACGAGCCGCGCCGCAACCTGCTTGAGCAGGGCATCGCCGGCAGCATGGCCAAGCGTGTCATTCACCTGTTTGAAGCGATCGAGGTCGATCAGCATGATGGCGCAAGGGCTGCGCTGCTGCGCCGACACGGTGAGTGTCCGCTCCAGCAACTGCGACATGCGGCGCCGGTTGAGCAGGCCGGTCAGGGCATCGTGCATCGCCATGTGCGAGCTTTCCTCGGCCGAGCGCCGCTCGCCGGTGATATCCTCGCAGTGGCCGCGAAAGCCCCCAAATTCGCCCCGAACGGTGATCGGTTCGCCCGAGATGGACCACCACAGCGTTTCGCCATCGGCGCGTTCGCTGCGCACGGTGATCTTTTCGAACCGGCCCTTGCGCGCGAAGGCGAATGGCAAGGTGCGCTCGCCTTCGCTTTCGTTGCCGGTCTTCATGAACAGTTCGAGGAAGCTCTGATCCAGCGCTGACCCTTGCTCTGCCAGCAGGGTATGGGCACCGGGCGAAAGGTAGGTGACGCGACCTTCGGTATCGGTCGACCAGAAGAACCCGAGGCCGAGGTCTTCATAGGTGTGACACAGCGCGGCCGCCTCGCTTTCGGACGTGCGCGGCACAGGGGCCTCGACAGCCCCGCGTCCAAATACTTCACGTGCCTTGCGCAGCACCACCTAAACGTCCCCCAGAAGGCAAGCCGGTCAGCTCTGTATAGGTGTTTAGCGTGATCGCGTTGTAAGAAGGTTAACGGTTGGCCTTACCTGCACCGGTCCGCGCGAACGGCCTTGGAAACCGGTTCCCGCGCTGCATATCAAACAGACGAAAAAAGGGCCGGAAGCACAAAATGTGCTTCCGGCCTTAGTCTGTTCGCAGGAGGAACATGGTCTGGCGGGGCCCCGGTGGGCTCGAGGGAGAGGATCTCGCCCCCTGGCCCCGCCAAGCTGGTAGAATTCAGATCATTCGCATCAGTAGTTGTAGGCGCGCTCGCCGTGCTCGTTGATGTCGAGCCCTTCGCGTTCGCCCTCTTCGCTGATGCGCAGGCCGATGGTCTTGTCGACGATGAAGAACAGGATGGCCGAACCCACGCCCGAGAAGACCAGCGTGAACAGCACGGCCTTGATCTGGGTCATCACCTGCGTGCCGATGCTGTAGGACGAGGGATCGAAAGCGGCCGGGAACACGGTGTAATCGAACACACCCTGGCCGCCGAGCGACGGTGCCGCGACGATGCCGGTGGCAATCGCGCCAACAATGCCGCCGACGCCGTGGACGCCGAACACATCGAGCGAGTCGTCGTACTTGAGCTTGTTCTTCACCGTGCTGACGAAGAAGTAGCAGATCGGCGAGACGACGAGGCCAAGGACGATCGAGGTCATCGGAGCGCCCACACCCGAAGCCGGGGTGATGGCTACCAGACCAGCAACAGCACCTGTTACCGCGCCGAGCATCGAGGGCTTGCCGTGGTGCAGCTGCTCGACAATCGCCCAGGAAACAGCCGCAGCAGCGGTGGCAACGAAGGTGTTGATGAAGGCAACAGCGGTCACGCCATTGGATTCAAGGTTGGAACCCGCGTTGAAGCCGAACCAGCCCACCCAGAGCAGCGAGGCGCCGATCATGGTCATGGTCAGCGAGTGCGGCGGCATGGCTTCCTTGCCGTAGCCAGCGCGCTTGCCGATCATGATGCAGCCAACGAGGCCCGCGATCCCGGCGTTGATGTGCACGACGGTGCCGCCAGCGAAATCGAGAGCGCCCCAGCCCCACAGCAGACCGGAATCGGTCGGTGCGTCGGCGAGGAAGTCCGGGCCCGCCCAGTACCACACCATGTGCGCCATCGGGAAATAGATCGCGGTCAGCCACAGAACGGTGAAGACCATCAGCGCGCTGAACTTCACGCGTTCCGCAAAGGCACCCACGATCAGCGCCGGGGTGATGCAGGCGAAGGTCATCTGGAAGATGACGAACGCATATTCGGGAATGTAGACATTGTTCGAGAAGGTCGCTGCATACGTGCTGGCATCGACGCCCTGCAGGAACATCTTCGAGAAGCCGCCGATGAACGGGCCGCCGCTGGTGAAGGCCATCGAATAGCCCCAGCTGACCCAGCACAACGCCGCGACCGAAACGATCATGAACACCTGCATCAGCACCGAAAGCATGTTCTTGGTGCGAACGAGGCCGCCGTAGAACAGCGCGAGGCCCGGAATGCTCATCATCAGAACGAGCACGGACGAAATCAGCATCCAGGTCGTATCGCCCTTGTTGACCATGGTGGCCTGGGCCGCTGCATCGGGCGCCTTGACCATGGCCGCCTGTGCAAATGCGGTGGAAGCGGCGCCGAGCGTTAAGCCCGCACCTGCAACCCCGCCGATCATCTTACGGATCATCGAAGTCCCCTTCATGTCGGAAGTAGCGGCCCCCGCCGCGCTGGCAAGAACACCGCTCACAGGCTTGCGAGTCATAGGGCTGTATCCCCGGTTTCGCCGGTGCGGATGCGAGTGGCCGAAGCAAGATCGAGAACGAAGATCTTGCCGTCACCGATCGACTCGGTGCTGGCAGTTTGCTGGATTACCTCGATGATCCGCGGTGCCAGATCGTCGCTCGCTGCGATTTCGATCTTCACCTTGGGCAACATGTTGGTGGTGTATTCGGCGCCGCGGTAGATTTCGGTCTGGCCTTTCTGCCGTCCGAAACCCTTCACTTCCGACACCGTCATCCCGGCAACGCCAAGCCCGGAGAGCGCCTCGCGCACTTCGTCGAGCTTGAACGGCTTGATGATGGCGATGATGAATTTCATTCATGCCCCCTTTGCGGCCTTCTCGCCGGGCGACCTGCCGGCAAGACATGTCTTGCAAACAGCGTGCCAAATACGCGGGGCACTGGAATCAGGGGGAAACTTTCTGCGGGTGCGAAATCGCCGTCCGCTGGCTCGCTCGAATCTTGGGCAGATACGTGTCGCTGCCTAAATTATAGGCAGGCCTGCCACCGCAGACCTGCCCGCAAAAGCATCAGAGGAAATCGCGCAGGGTGGCGATGAACCGGTCGAACTGGTCGTGGTGGAGCCAGTGCCCGGCGTTCTCGAACTCGATCACCGTGCCATCGCGGAAATGCTTGATCCGCCCGTCGCGCTCCGGGTTGCCGGCCCACGAATCCGCGCCATTCAGCAGCAGCGTCGGGCAGGTGATCGCCTCCCACAACTCGTGCTTGCGCTCGGTCGAGATATCGTAGGGGTGATCAATGTGGACGTAGGGGTCGAACTTCCAGGTGAAGGTGCCGTCCTCGTTGCGGTTGATCCCGTGGATCGTGAGGTGCCGGGCCTGGACATCCGTGAGGTAGGGGTTTTCCGATTTCATGCGCGCGTAGGCATCTTCCAGCGTCGCATAGCGGCGCGGCAGACGGCCTGCAGCCTTGCGCTTTTCCGCGATATAATCGCGCACGCGCCGGGCGAAGGGCACGTCCTTCATGCGCAGTTCCCAATCGGGCGTGGGGAAAATGCCTTCGATAGCGACGAGCTTGGCGACGTCTTCCGGAAACAGCCCGGCATAGCGCAGCGCGACATTGGCGCCCCAGGAATGCGAGACGATGGTGACAGGCGCTAGGCCGAGCTGGTGGACCAGCTGCGCCACATCATAAACCATGTCCATCGTGCGGTAGTTGCCGTCCGATGCCCACTCGCTGTCGCCATGGCCCCGGTGATCGAGCGCAATGACGTGCCAGTCCTCGCGCAGGGCCTCAGCCGTCCAGTCCCAGCTGCGGCAATGGTCGCGCCCGCCGTGGATCAGCAAGAGCGGCGGCTTCTCCGCATTGCCCCAATCGACGTAGTGAAGCCGAAGGCGCTGCGAGATGAAGGTGTTCGAGGTGGGGCCGAGGAGTGTCATCCACCGTCTGTGCCGCAGGTGCGAACAGGCCGCAAGTACGGTTTATGCGGGAATTCAGCTACGCTGGCGCCACGAAACGCCCGCCGCGAAGCCGATCCGTTCACCGGCCCGTGCTGATGAGAGCAGCGATGCCTCGCCCATCAGGCTTTCCGCCAGCGGCACGCCGGGGAAGT
Organism: Novosphingobium sp.; assembly: GCA_044379435.1. GTDB lineage: Bacteria > Pseudomonadota > Alphaproteobacteria > Sphingomonadales > Sphingomonadaceae > Novosphingobium. The sequence goes on along the minus strand of JBIPOH010000049.1, from coordinate 1,065 downwards.
GTTCGGCCATCAGATCGCGCGAAGGGCAGCCCATGAGGTTGTCGGCCGCAGCGATGATCATAGCCTCATGGCCGGTTGTGGCGGCTTCGAGCGCGCAGCGGCAGGCTTGCGCGGCGTCTTCGGCGTCGATGTAGCTCCACAGGTTCCACTTGCGGCTGGCGGGATCAGTCTGGATCTGCGCCAGCGCGGCATAGTCTTCGGCAATATAGACGTTGGAGAACCGCAGCGAGACGATGGCGAGGCCCGCGTGCCAGCGTGCGAACTCGTCGGCCATGGTCTCGCCCACGCGCTTGCCAAGGGCATAGGACCAGTTGGGGAGCAGCGGGTGCGTCTCGTCAATCGGCGCAAACTGGGGCGGTTCGGCGAAGGGCAGGCCAAGGATTGTCTCGCTGGAAGCCCAGACCACGCGGCCGATGCCAAGGCGCGCGGCGGCAGAGAACACGTTGTAGGTGCCCATCACATTGATGCGGAACGCCGCCTCGTCCGTCGTCGCGCCGGGCTTGGGGATACCGGCAAGGTGCAGCACGGCATCGAAGCGGCGCGCGGCGGTGTCCACGCCTGACAGCGCCCCCATCACCGCGCCGAAATCCGCGCAATCGAGCCGCACCGTGTCATCGCCATAGACAGAGCTGACGATATCGAAGCCAGTGACGCGGTGCCCAGCGGCCCGCAGCGCCGCCACTGCAACCTTGCCCAACTTGCCGCTGCTGCCCGTGACTGCGATGCGCATGGCTTTACCGCTCCTTGGTGGCGCTGAAAGTCAGGTCCGGATTGCGTTCCTGCTGATAGCCCACATCCCACGCCGAACGCGCCATGAACACCGGATCGCCGTCGCGGTCACGCGCGAGGTTCGACATGTTGAAATCGGTAAAGCCCTTGAGCGCGGCGTCGCTGCCCTTGATCCAGCGCGCGGTATCGAAGGGCGAAGGTTCGAGCACTGCCTCGACCTTGTATTCCGCTTCCAGCCGCGAAATCAGCACATCAAGCTGCAACTGGCCGACCACGCCGACGATCGATTGCGCGCCGATCTCGGGATAAAACACCTGAATCACGCCTTCCTCAGAC
>JBIPOH010000296.1:0-4325 GCA_044379435.1 Novosphingobium sp. | reverse complement strand
GACCAAGCTTTCCAAGGTCCGCGTTTATGCCAATTCGCACTATGTGACGCCGGGGCCGACGATGAAGCAGGCGGCGGATGCGATCCGCTTCGAGCTGACCGAGCGGCTCAAGGAGCTGGAAATCGAGGGCAAGCTGCTCGAGGCGCAGCGGCTGGAGCAGCGCACCAACTTCGACCTCGAAATGATCCACGCGACGGGCAGCTGCGCCGGGATCGAGAACTATTCGCGCTTTCTGACTGGGCGTATGCCAGGCGAACCACCGCCAACGCTGTTTGAATATCTGCCGGACAACGCGCTGCTGTTCGTGGACGAGAGCCACCAGACCGTTCCGCAGATCGGCGCGATGAGCAAAGGCGACCATCGGCGCAAGATCACGCTCGCGGAGTATGGTTTCCGCCTGCCCAGCTGCATCGACAACCGCCCGCTGCGCTTCAACGAATGGGATGCGATGCGCCCGCAGACCGTCGCGGTTTCGGCCACGCCGGGGCACTGGGAAATGGAGCAGACCGGCGGCGTGTTTGCCGAACAGGTGATCCGCCCGACCGGCCTGATCGATCCGCCGGTGGAAATCCGCCCGGTGGAAGATCAGGTGCAGGATTGCATCAACGAATGCCGCAAGACCGCCGAGGCGGGCTACCGCACGCTCGTCACCACGCTGACCAAGCGCATGGCTGAAGACCTGACCGAGTTCATGCACGAGGCGGGCCTGCGCGTGCGCTACATGCATTCGGATGTGGAGACGCTGGAGCGCATCGAGCTGATCCGCGACTTGCGCCTTGGCGTCTATGACGTGCTGGTGGGCATCAACCTGCTGCGCGAGGGGCTCGATATTCCCGAATGCGGGCTGGTGACGATTCTGGATGCGGACAAGGAAGGGTTCCTGCGCAGCGAAACATCGCTGATCCAAACCATCGGCCGCGCGGCGCGCAACGTTGATGGGCGGGTGATCCTCTATGCCGACCGCATGACCGGCAGCATGGAGCGCGCCATCGCCGAAACCGACCGGCGGCGCGATCGCCAGCGCGCTTATAACGAGCTCCACGGCATCACGCCCGAATCGATCAAGCGCGACATCCACGACATCGTGGCCGACACCGCGAGCCGCGACGGCGTTCTGGTGGACATTGAGGCGGAAGGCGGGGCCAACAACCTCGTCGGCCACAATCTGCGCGGCTACATCGAAGAACTGGAAAAGAAGATGCGCGCGGCGGCGGCCGATCTGGAATTCGAAACAGCTGGCCGCCTGCGCGACGAGATCCGGGCGCTGGAAGCCAATGAGCTTGGCCTGCCGGATGGGGAGAAGAAGGCGCCGATTGTGGGCAGGAGCAATGAGGGCAAGCCGGGGACGCGCAAGACGCGGTATGGGAAGAGCCAGAAGAAGTGGGGGAAATAGGGCCTGCCCCGCGCCGCGCCAACCAATCTATCCACCGCACTGCGCCTTTCACTATCTTGCGCTGGCATTGAAATTGGGCAGCTTGCATCCGATCTGGTCGCAAGGGCGATACTCGGGTCGCAGAAGGATGAAGCCTTGATTTCGCGTGTCGCGCCTCCCCTGCTCGTGCTGCTGCTGGCGGCATGCTCCGCCTCCTCCGCGACGCCGAGTGCGGGCACGGACGGGCCGCTGGATGCCGTGCGTGTTGCCATGCCGACGGACAGCGGCGCACCGGCACCGGTGCGGGCCCAAGATGCGAAGGGCGCATGGGTTTCCGCGCCCGATGGCAGCGCCCGCTTCGGCTATGCGGGAGAAGCGCCGCTCCTGCGCCTCGAATGCCGCGATGGCGCGCTGGTCGTGACGCGCAATGTGGCCGCGCCGATTGGGGCGGCGGCACTGTTTGCACTGCAAGGCAGCGGTTATATCCTGCGTCTGCCGGTCGATGCGACGGCGCTACCCGGCCAGCGCGGCTATATCTGGCAGGGGGCGATTGCGCCTGATGACAAGCGGCTGACGCTGTTCAAGGCGAAGTTCGCGGGCACTCTGCCCGGCGGCGGACATATCGACGTGCCCGCCAGCGACGTGCCCGGCGCGCTGATCAAGCGGTGCGCCGGCGCGCTCGACTCCTAAAGCTTCCCGAACTTCGCTTCGTAAGCGGCGGTGTCCCCGCCTGCGAGGAGCTTGGCCTGTTCGATCCAGTTGTCGCGCGTGGCGCGGCCCGCGAAGGCGCCGAGCTGGGCATCGATGCGTGCCACATCAGCGTCTGTCCACGCAGCGATTTCGGCATAGCGCGTGACGCCCAGCGCCCGGAGCGCGGCGCTGATCTTGGGGCCGAGGCCCTTGATGCGAGTGAGGTCGTCGCCCTCGCCCGGCGCGGCTGCGGGCGCTTCGGCAATGACCGGCGGCGGCGCGATCGCGGCGGCAGGCGGCGCATCGATCAGCGCGCTGTTGCGGGCAGCGGGCGCCGCACCTTCGGAGAGGACATCACGGTATTCGCGCTTTTCGGGCAGCGACTTGCCGCGGCGCAGCAGAAACACCAGCGCCAGCACGAGGACCACAGCGATGGCCCCTGCCAGCACCGCGTTTGCCTGAATCCATTCCATCATTGCCAGCCCTCAGCCTCGCTTCACTGGGCACGCGCTTTCCCACGTGCGCCGGTGAAAGCCAAGGGGGGACGTTTGATCAGGCGGCACCGGCCCGCTCCCCCGCCCGACCACCCACGAGCGTATCCTGATGGGTGGTCGGGCGGGGGAGCGGGCTGGTGCCGCCTTCGAAGTTCGCTCTTCCGCGAACTTCGTAAACGACCCTTCAGGGCCGGGCGAGCGATCCGGCCAGCGACACCAGCTTCACAAACTCCGCGCGGGAATAGTCGCCGGGATCGCCCGCAAGCGCACCGACCTGCTGCCAGCCGAAGTTCGCAAGCAGCGGATCGCCGCGCAGCTTCTGGCCATAAGCGGCGACGGCCACGGCGAAGGCCATGTCGCCCCTTGGCGCGGCGGCGCTGGCGATCAGGCTGCGCGCCACGGGCCGTTCGATCAGCCGCGAGGCGCTCTCGCCCGGCAGCTTGTAGCGCAGCTTCACGAAGGCGAGCTCACTGCCCACCGGGCCGGGCGTGGCGGGCGCTTCCTCATAGCGGCGCGGGCCGATCCAGCCGGGGGTGCCATTCGGGACAATCTCGTAGATCGCAGTGACCTGATGCCCCGCGCCGATCTCTCCCGCATCAACCTTGTCGTTGTTGAAATCCTCTTCCCGCAGCGCGCGGTTTTCATAGCCCAGCAGGCGGTACTGCGCGACGGCGGCGGGGTTGAATTCGACCTGGATCTTCACGTCGCCCGCAATGGTGAAAAGGGTGGAAGACATCTGCTCGGCCAGCACCTTGCGCGCCTCCAGCGCCGAATCGATGTAGGCGTAGTTGCCGTTGCCGTGATCGGCCACCTGCTCCATCATTGCTTCGTTGTAGTTGCCCCGCCCGAAGCCGAGCGTGGTCAAGGTGATGCCGCTGTCGCGCTGCTTTTCGACCATTTCAAGCAGGGCCTTGGTATCCGAAACGCCGACATTGAAATCGCCGTCAGTGGCGAGCACGATGCGGTTCACCCCATCCTTGATGAAGCTGCCGCGCGCCACTTCGTAGGCCAGCTGCAGCCCGGCCCCGCCTGCTGTCGAGCCGCCGGCGGAGAGGTGATTGAGCGCGGCACGGATCAGCGCCTTGTCGTTGGTGGGCGGCAGGACCAGCCCCGCCGCGCCCGCATAGACGACGATCGAGACGCGGTCCTGCGCTTTCAGCTCCTCCGCCAGCCCGATCAGTGCCGTCTTCACCAGCGGCAGCTTGTCCGGATCGTTCATCGAGCCCGAGACATCGACGAGGAACACCAGATTGGCAGGCGGACGGCTGGCGCGCGGCAGATCATAGCCGCGCAGACCTACGCGCAGCAGCCGCGTCTGCGCGTTCCACGGCGTGACGGCCATGTCGGTCGTGACGCTGAAGGGGGCCTCGCGCTTTTGCGGCAGCGGATAGGCGTAGCGGAAATAGTTGATCATCTCCTCGGTGCGCACGGCGTCCCGGGGCGGAAGCTGGCCTGCGGTGAGGAAGCGGCGCGTGTTGGCATAGGCGCCGGTATCGACATCGACCGAGAAAGTGGAAACCGGCTCGGCGCGGGTGAGATGGACCGGGCTGACCTCCTTGCCGTCATAGCGTTCGCGCCCCGGATCGCGGGGCACGATGACGGAGGGCACGTGGATATAGCGGCCCTGCTTCATCACCTGCCGAGTCATCATCGGAGCAGGCATGGCCATTCCCGGAGGGGGCGGCGGAGAGGGCGGAGGCGCATAGACAGGCGAGGGCATGTTGATGGCCGCGCTATCGGTCGCCGCCTCGGTCTGTGCGCGCGTGCCT
>JBIPOH010000295.1:0-4334 GCA_044379435.1 Novosphingobium sp. | reverse complement strand
TGGGGCACCCCCAAATCTGATAGCCGAGACTGGGCAATCCGGCCCTCCGGTGCCAGAGGCGCGGCCCGTGAACGATAGCCTCATCCTCGAAGTCGCCCAGATCGAAACCGACGTCCTTACCGGGATTTATTCGGAGGAGACCGGGCGGCCGCAGCCGCTGCGCATCTCGATCACCGCCGCGCTGAAGCCGCAGGACCGCTACACCCCCGATTGCCCGCTGAACGCGAGCAAGAACTACATGGACCTCAAGCACGCGGCGACCGAAGGCCTGCCCAAAGGCGTACATTTCCAGCTGATCGAATCGGTGGCAGACCACATCTGTGAAACGCTGTTTCTGCAGGACAGCCGGGTGGAGCGCGTGACCGTGAAGATCGTGAAGCTGGCTATCAGCGAACGCGGTGAGGAAATCGGCATGACGCTGACCCGGCATCGGCGCGACTGATGGCCGCTGCGCCCGGCGAACGTCCGCTGGCGCTGGTCACCGGCGGGTGGCGGCGGATCGGTGCAGCCATCGCCCGTGCGCTTGCCCTTACGGGGTGGGATCTGGCGCTTCATGCGCACAGCACGGTAACGCACAACGCTGCCTTTGTTGATGAGTTGAAGGCGCTTGGTGCCGCAGTCTTCCCGCTTGCGGCAGACCTCGCGGACAGCGAAGCAGCGCGCCGCCTGCCGGCTGAGGCCATGGCGCTGGCCGGGCGCGCACCCACGCTGCTGGTCAATTGCGCGGCCCTGTTTCGCGAGGACAGCGCCGAAACGGTGACGGCGGCAATGCTCGACGAACACCTAGCGGTGAACCTGACGTCCCCGGTGCTGCTGACGCGCGCGCTTGCGGAATTGGCGCAAGGTGACGCGGCGGTCGTCCACATCCTCGACCAGCGCGTGATCAATCCGGTGCCCGATCAGCTAAGCTATACGCTGTCCAAGCAGGCGCTTCATGCTGCCGTACGCACGCTGGCGCGCAGCCTTGCCCCGCACGTGCGGGTGAATGCGGTCGCCCCGGGCCTCACTCTGCCGACGCCCGACTACACCGAAGAACAATGGCTGCGCCTGACCGCGCTGATGCCGCTGGAGCGGCTGGCCACCCCCGGCGAGATTGCCGATGCGGTGGTATTTCTGGCACAGGCGCGCAGCATTACCGGCCAGACTATTTTTGTTGATGGGGGCGCGCATCTTGAATCTTTTGCGCGAGACTTCGTATATCTGGAGGCATGAGCTGCTCCCCGTCTCCGCTGATTGACCGCTTCGCGCGCCGCATCACCTACTTGCGGCTTTCGCTGACAGACCGCTGCGATCTGCGCTGCTCTTATTGCATGCCCGAGCGCATGACCTTCCTGCCGCGCGCCGAAGTGCTCACACTGGAAGAACTCCACGAAGTCGCGCTGGCGTTCATCGCGCGCGGGGTGCGCAAGATCCGGCTGACCGGCGGCGAGCCCTTGGTGCGGCGCGACATGATGCAACTGGTGCGCGCGCTGGGCCGCAAGCTCGATGATGGCAGCCTCGACGAGCTGACGCTGACCACCAATGGCACCCGGCTCGCGGAATTCGCCGATGATCTGGCGGCGGCGGGCGTGAAGCGGATCAACGTCTCGCTTGATACGATGGACCGGACCAAGTTTGCCGAGCTCACCCGGCGCGACAGCCTGCCGCAGGTGCTGGAAGGCATCGCGGCGGCCAAGGCGGCGGGAATCAAGGTCAAGCTCAATGCCGTCGCGCTCAAAGGCATCAACGAGCATGAACTGCCCGATCTGATTGCCTGGGCGCATGGCGAGGGCCACGCCGTCACGCTGATCGAGGTCATGCCGCTGGGCGAAGTCGAAGGTGACCGCTTCGATCACTATCTGCCGCTCGATGCCGTGCGCCGCGATCTCGAAGCGCGCTGGACGCTGACGGCCAGCGATGCGCGCACCGGCGGTCCGGCGCGCTATGTCGATATTGCCGAGACGGGCGGGCGGCTGGGCCTGATCACGCCGCTCACCGGCAACTTTTGCGAAGGCTGCAACCGCGTGCGCGTCACGGCCACAGGGCAGCTGTTCATGTGCCTTGGCGGTGAGGGCAAGGTGGACTTGCGCGCCGCGCTGCGTTCGGAGAACCCGGAAGCGGCGCTGGCCGATGCCTTTGCCCGCGCGATGGGCGAGAAGCCGGAGCGTCACGCCTTCGTGATCGACAAGCCGGGCGCCGCGCCCGCGCTGGCCCGCCATATGTCGATGACGGGCGGCTGATCATGTCAGCCAGGTTGGTGTTCCTCGGCAGGCTGGAAGACATCGCTGGCATGGGCGAGCTTGCGGTGACGCCGGGGCCGCTGGAGCATGTGCTGGCGGCGCTCGATCCCGCGCTGGCGGTGGAATTGCTCGGCGAACGCGTGCGCATGGCGCTCAACGGCGCGCTGGTTGGCGACAACGATGCGGTCGTGCTGGCCGATGGCGACGAGCTGGCCTTCCTGCCGCCGGTCAGCGGGGGCTGACGTGGCGGAAGTGCGCCTGCTGGGCGAGGGGTTCTCGGCTGCCGACGAGCTTGCAGCATTTACATCAACGCATCCCGAGGCGGGCGGGATCGTCAGCTTTCTGGGGCAGGTGCGCGCGGAAGGCGGACCGCAGGCCGTGGAGGCGCTGGAACTCAAGCACTATGCCGCGATGACCCTGCCGGGGATGGAAGCTCTGGCCGCTGCGACTCGCGCCCGCTGGATGCTCGATGGCCTGCTCATCATCCACCGCCACGGCGTGATGCATCCCGGCGATCCCATCGTGCTGGTCGCGGCGGCGGCGCGGCACCGGCGCGATGCCTTTGCGGCAGCCGATTTCGCGATGGATCACCTGAAAAGCCAGAGCTGGTTCTGGAAACGTGAGAAGACGGCCGCCGGGTGGCGCTGGATCGAACCGCGCCTCGATGATCACCGCGATCTGGCGCGGTGGTGAAAGACTAACCGCCGAGCTTTTCGCCCAGCGCGGCGATGGTGCGGTCTTCTTCGGCAAGCTGATCGGCCACTGCGCGGTGCGCCGGGGCAACTACCTTGAGATCATCATCGGGGCCGACGGCCGCAGCTTCCGTCGCGGCGATCAGCAGGCGGTCGAGATCAGACAGCGCGACCATGCCTTGCCCACGCGCGGACGTGAGGCTGGCGAGCGCGATGGCGGCCCGGCTCCACGCTTCGGTGCCGGGTGCGCTGCCCCTGGCGGCGTTGACAAGGCTGGTGGCCTGTCCCTGCTGCGCCGTGAAGCGAGCGTGGGAGGCGCTGGCCGTTTCGCGTAGCGCTGCGGCGCGCCCGGGGAGATCGGCGATGGCGGCCGGGCCGGGAAGCGCCGTGGTCGCGGCCTGCTGGCCGGCACCATAGGCGCGCTCGGCGGGACGAATCGCCAGCGAAGGAAAGCGCGAGCGGTCCGCATTGCACGCCGAGAGCGCGAGCAGGGCGCCCAGCGAGGCGGCGATACGGATGGACAGGCAAGCCATGGGCGCGCCATAGAAGCTTTTGCGGGAGCGGGGAAGCATTGCGGGGCGCTATTTGCCCGCGCGCTGCACGGGCGGCCTACCTCCGGCGTTGACAGGCAGCACCTGTTCGATTAACCGCGCCTCTCTTTCCGGGCCTCCGCAATCGTGCGGAGATTCGGCCATGCTGCCAGTTGTTCGTGATTCGCGTGCTCGTGATTCGCGGGCGGCCCGGCAGCCAGACACTTGAAACGGATAGCAGGAACCATGTTCGCAATCGTGCGCACGGGCGGCAAGCAGTATCGGGTTGCCGCCGGAGACAAGATCGCGGTCGAAAAGCTGGCGGGTGAAGCCGGCGATACGATCACGCTGACCGACATTCTTCTTGCGGGGAGCGAAGGCGCGATTGCGGATGCCAAGAGCGTCACGGTTTCGGCAGAGATCATCGCCCAGGCGAAGTCTGAGAAGGTGGTCGTGTTCAAGAAGCGCCGCCGGCACAACTATCGCCGCAAGAACGGCCACCGCCAGCAGCTGACCCTGCTGCGCATTCTCAGCGTCGCCTAAGCGCGATACCTGACAAGATTCCGGAGTAATCTGAAATGGCACATAAGAAAGCAGGCGGCTCTTCGCGTAACGGTCGCGATTCGGCTGGCCGCCGCCTCGGCGTCAAGAAGTTCGGCGATCAGCATGTGATCGGTGGCAACATCATCATTCGCCAGCGCGGCACCAAGGTGTACCCGGGCGCGAACGTGGGCATTGGCAAGGATCACACCCTGTTCGCCCTCGCCGAAGGCAAAGTGCGTTTCCACTCGGGCAAGCTTGGCCGCCAGTACGTCTCGGTGGACATGATGGCCGAGGCCGCAGAATAATCGGATGGTTATGGGCCATCCGCGACGGATGGCCCCCGCCGGCTC
>JBIPOH010000294.1:0-4346 GCA_044379435.1 Novosphingobium sp. | reverse complement strand
GGCAGGCTGCGCCGCGGCTTGGGCCAGAGCAGGCGTGGCAACGCCGGTGAGCAGAATGGAGGCGACGCGCAGCGCGCCGCGGTGAAGCGGTGTTTGAAATGACATAAGGTGAACCCCCTGAAACCCTGAGGCGCGGCACGCGGCCGCGAGGCGAATCAGCGGGATGAAGCCCGGATCTGTGGTGAAAGGCAGCGGCGCGCCACGGCGCCAATCGCTGCGATCAGTCCGCGCCTATCCCGCGCGGCAGGGAATCACTCGTTAAACCAGTCGGTGAGATGGTACTCGACCGACCGGCGAACGGTCACTTGACCGCCGAGGGGACAGAAGAAACGTGCGTCCATGCAAGCAAGTATGTCATGCCAGTTTGCGGCGTGCAACATTCTTGCAAGTACCCATGCAATTGGCGCAATTGCGCCACTTGAGCGGCTTGCCCGAGCCTCATTCAATGCGCCGCTGTGTCGTGACTGCAACACACTGGCTTATTGATTTCCTGCTCGTTTTTGCGACCAATCGCGCCAGATCGCAGGCCGTGCCCGCACCCTCAGTTGCCGTTATTGGTCACAACATTGCCGATCGCGATGGCCGAGAATGCGAGGCTGGTCACGGTCGACAGAAATTCCCGCAGCTCCGCTCCCGGTGCCGTCGAGACATAGACCACATCCTGATCGCGGATCTGGAATTCCTGCGCCACGAAGAACCCGCGGGCGTCTGACAAATCAAGCCGATAGATGACCGGAACTCGGCCATCCTCGAGCGCTTGCGTTGCCATACGCTGTGCTGGGTCCAGCGCCTCTGGTTGCTCAAGTCGGAACACAAACACGCCGCGGATATTGGCTTGGTTGTCGCGTAGCCCGCCGACCCGCGCCAAGGCCTGCGCCAGCGAGATACCCCGCCCTTCGAAGGGGATTTCTGCGCTCGTTGCCACGGCGCCCATCGCAATGAAGCTATAGGGCTGGTGCAGCACCGTCACGACATCTTCCGGGCGCATCCGAATGTTCTGTGCCGGTTGGGCAATGATCGCCTCCAGCGCCATGGTCGCCGAAGTGCCGCCGCGACTGACCTGCACTGTGGTCTGGTGCACCGGCGCGCGGGGGCCACCGGCGCTCGCGATGATGTCGAGCAGCCGCTCGCCGCGGGGGCCCAGCGGGACCCGGCGGCTGGCCGCGATTTCGCCCAGCACAGTGACATTGCGCGAATCGTTGAGCGATAGCCGGACATTGACCTGAGGATCATTGGCGCGGCCTGCCAACCGCGCGACGATCGCGCGCTCGATTGCGGCAGGCGTCTGCCCGGCCGCTTCAATCAGTCCGGCAAAAGGTACGCTGATCATGCCTGTGCCATCGACCACTTGCTGGACGACAGTGCGGTTCTGCGCGCCCGCGTCGAGCCCTGGGATAACCCCTCCGCCGCCGAACAGCACAGCAGGCGGCGCCTCCCACATCGCGATGTCGAGCACATCGCCGGGGCCAATCAGCACTTCGCCCGCGCCGCCTTCACCAAACTGCTGCGCCAGGCCGAGTGACTGTTCAAAGGCTGCGATCCGCTTGTAGGTCAGCGGATCGAGGTCAACCAGTGCGACCTGCGACCCGGCATAGTCCGCCCCGTCGGCTTTGCGGATTTGACCGGACGACGGCCCGGCTGCACCCAGTGTGGTGCAGGCACCGACCAATCCGGCGATCAGCAACGCAAGCAAGGGGCGTGCGATGGTTCCGGTAGCGGAGATGGGGCGATTCATGCTGATTGTGCCTTTGTAATCGGGACAGGCTGCGCGGCCCGGGCATCGTGTGGAAGCGGTGATGCCGTGCCGGTGAGCCGCGCATAAAATTCGCCCAGCCGTTGGCGATAGGCGTCTGCGCTGAAACGTTCTGCCTGTACGAGGCCGCGTTGCCCCAGCTCTGCGACGGCGCTGTCATCATCGTCCAGCGCCTTGATCGCCCGCGCTATCGACCGCACATCATAGGGATCGATCATCACAGCCGCCTCTCCTGCCACTTCGGGCAGCGAGGATGTGGCGCTGGTAATGACCGGGGTGCCGAGCGACATCGCCTCCAATACGGGAAGCCCGAAGCCTTCATACAAAGAGGGGAACATCACCGCCCGCGCCCCGGCAATCGCCGTGGCCAAAGTCTGGCGCGGGAGATAGCCAAGCCACTTGATGCGCTTTTCAGTATCCAGTTCGGCCAGCTGCTTGAGCAGGGCGACATCACGCTCGCTTCCCCATCCGGGCGCGCCGACGATCACCAAGGGGTGTCGCGATCCGCTCATCAGATGCGCTTCGAGCAGACGGGCGAGGTTCTTCTTCGGCTCGAGCGCACCGAAGAACAGGTAGTACTCGCGCATCCCGACGCCGAGCAGCCCTTCGACCTCCTGCGCAATCTGTTCGGGCGATACGCTTTCGATCAGCTTAGCAATATCGGTCGACTGGTAGAGGTTGGTGACCCTGTCCTCTTCGACGCCCAGGATACGGATGATGTCGGCGCGCGAATGCTCGGACACAGTGAGGATGTGATCCGCCTCGCGCGCGATCCGCTGGCACAGGGCCAGATAGTGCCGCTTGTGATCAGCGGTGGTGTAGGGAAGGCGCAGCGGCACCAGATCGTGCAGCGTATAGACATTCGCCGCGCCCGGCGTCTTGACCGGCAGCGGATAGGTCCAATGGGCAATGTCCGTCCCCGGAAGGGCGACTCGCGTCGTCCGTCCCGTGGCCCGGAACGCGGCGGTGGCGAGTTGGTAGAGCTGCGGCGTGTGCCAGTAACGCGCGCCCGGCACGCCGAGCGAGGGCGGCAGGATCACCTCGCCCGAAAGCGAGACCTCGCGCGCCTGACGCGTGCCGAAGACGCCGCCGGTCGCTTTGGCGACCTGACCGGGCAGCGCCAGCGCCCTCGACTTACGAGGCTCGGACTGCCCATCGTCACCCTCTGCCAGTGCAATTTCGTTCAGCAGCGGCTGCTTGCGCGAATGGCCCGCGCGGGTGCCGAACATCAAACTGACCTCAAACCCCAACCCCGCAGCCGCCCGCGCAAGGTTGCGGCCATAGGTGGCCACCCCCGTGCCATGCGAGCGGGCGATGTTGTAGGCGTCGAGGAGGATGGTCATGATGGGCGGCTCATGTGTGGGGCTAAACGCCATCCACGCCCGCCATCAAGGCTAAGTTTCTGAACGATGAGCATCCTAGAGTGCCCGCAGACCGGCCACAGCGGATGTGATGACCTCAATCCTTTCTCCCGATTGAGAAGTGAACCGGTCGCGCTGGCGCTTGATGTTAAGCCACAGCCGCCTGTTGTTTCGCACAGCTTCAAGATAGGCATTGCGCTGATCCCAGCCGCCTGCATGGACTGAGCGCAACTCACCGGCGATCGTGCCGCAGGCCGCCGCATTAGACCGAAGCTGGTCTTCGTTGTAGGATTCAATATCGACGACCTTTGCCTGACAGCCGGGCAGCTTTAGCAGGTGACGCAGAACGCCGATTTTCCCGGCTTCTCGTGATATTTCGTCAAGCAAGTACAATTCCGCCGCTAGGGGCGCCCGCTTCAACAAGCAGGTCACCGCCTCGAACAGGAAATAATCCCCTTCAAGCAGCCAGAATTCGCCAAGGCTATATCTCCTGCGGGTAACATCGACCGGCCTGACTGTCGGCTTGTCGATCACGAACACATCACTGAGATTAAGCCCTGCCGACGACAGGCAACCGCTGATCGCGAGCAATCGCTGAAACGGATCGGTTGTCATGGCAACCATAGCAAAATCAGGCGTATTGGCTAGCTTCCGGGTCGCGCTATGCAGCAGTTCGTCCAGTATATCGGCAGGACAGGGCAGCATCTGCACGATGTTGTAGAAGTCGCAGACCGGCGTGATCGGGCTGTACCCGACCATCGATGCCCGTATTCGCTGCGACTTCTGATGCCGAGCACGGAGCTCGTCGGCCAGAGCTGGATTGGCAAGGTCGTCCACACCCAGCCTGCGGCCTTGATGATAGAGCCGCACTTGGTTGGCAAATTCGAGCGTGTGTCCAGTCCCCATCAGCCGGGCGATAAGATGCAGCGCATAATCGACAAAATGGGCGGCGGACTTCTCGAAATTGGCGCTGTATCTGCTGTGGAAGCGTACAAAATCATGCAGATCGGGTTCGCGCTTCAGGATCGCCCTACAACCAGCGTAGAAGCTTTCGAGCCGGTCTTCGAATACCAGATCGCCGATCTCGTAATGCTCGCGCCAGTATTGCAGCGGCAGCACGACTGGGTTTTCATTAGCAAAGTTGATCGGATCAAGCTGCTGAAGTCGAGAAATCTCCGCCCTTCGTTCTGCGGTTGCCGCAGCGCTTTTGAGGTCAGCACCGTTCCCCGGCG
>JBIPOH010000293.1:0-4357 GCA_044379435.1 Novosphingobium sp. | reverse complement strand
GCTGCCGATATCCATCGCCGTCACCCCCGCAGGATCGAGCCCGAAATGCGCGATGGCGTGTGCCAGCTTGATCCCCCCGCGCGATACCCACGGATGATCGCGCCCGCGAACCTCCAGCGGTGCATCGGCGGCGAGCGCATGGCCCGCCTTCGTCAGCTTCATCTCGCCCGAATAGACATGGCCGCCCAGAATCAGCGCCTGCGCCCGCGCACGGCTCTCCGCCAGCCCCCGCTCGACCAGCAACTGATCGATGCGGACTTTCGGGCGGACTTTCGTCTTGCCCCCGGATTTGCCCGGAGCGGATGCAGAGCGGCTTGAGGTCACTGCCGCTCTCTTCCATACCCGGGGGATGAAGATCAACCTCCCAGGCCTGTGCTGCGTTCTGCTGATTGCCCCGCTGCTCGGTATTGCCGGCTGCACCGGTTCGCCCCCGCAGCGTGCGCCCGCGCCGCGCTACGCCGCCACCCCGGCGCCGCAGCCTGCACCTGTGCGCCCTCCGCCGCGTCCTGCCCAACCCCAACCCGCGCCCCAGCCTGCGCCGCTTTCCACTACGGCAAACTGGCGCGATCTGCCGCAAACGCCCGGTCAATGGACATATGGCGCAGAGGCAACTGGCAGCGCGGTGCGCTTCGGCCAGCCCGGCGCGGGATCGCTCATCGTACTGCGCTGCGATCGCACCCGCCCGGCCATCGTGCTCCAGCGCGCAGGGTTCGGTTCGGCAGAGGTGCCCGCCACGATCACCACCAGCGCCGCTATCCGCCGCCTCACCGCCGCGCCCGTGGGCGATGCGAACACAGTGCGGAACGCCGCGATTCCCTTTGAGATCAGGTTCAATGTCCGCGATCCGCTGCTGGATGCCATGGCCTTCAGCCGGGGACGTTTCATGGTTGAAATGGGCGGCGCGCAAACGCTGGTCCTGCCGGCTTGGGCAGAGCTTGGTCGAGTGATCGAGGATTGCCGCTGAGCTGGAAAACTTATCCACCGCCGCAGCGCGAAGGCCTAATTCTGACGGCAAAAAAGTTGAATGCAAGACTTGTTCTTGGCCCGCGGATGAATCACATTCCTGTGCAAGGCCGGTACAGGGCAGCACCCCTCCGGCTGAGCCGCACACCGATGTCTTTGATATCGGGCAAGGCGGCATCTTGGCTCAACAGCGCGAAAGGAGGTGATCCGATGTCTCATGGTTCAGCAGAGGGGTCGGCATTGCGCATCGCGGAGCATTATCGCTAGTTCGTTCAAGCGATAAAGGCATCCGTGGGCGGCACTTCCGGCCGCTGACCATGCGAAGGGCCGCTTCCGATTGCCGGAAGCGGCCCTTCACATTTGTTGCAAGCCACTTGCCATTTGCGCAACAATCGTTCAACGCGCGCCACATCTCATCATTCCCAAAGGACCGCCCCGATGGCGACGCCCGCTACCGCTGCCCCGATTGCTTTCACTCACCTGCCCCATCCGGCCCCGCTTGCAGCCGATGCCCGCGCGCAGATCCTTGGCAATCCGGGCTTTGGCACCACGTTTTCCGATCACATGGTCTCGGTACTCTATGATGAAGCCCAAGGCTGGCACAGCGCCGAAGTGCTGCCCTACGGCCCGATCGCGCTCGATCCCGCCGCCGCCGTGCTCCACTATGCGCAGGAAATCTTCGAAGGGCTGAAGGCCTATCGCCTCGCGGATGGCGGCATCGCCTTGTTCCGCCCCGAAGCCAACGCCGCGCGCTTCAATGCCTCGGCCACTCGCCTCGCCATGCCAACGCTCCCCGAAGGCCTGTTCGTCGCGGCAGTCGAAGAACTGGTGAAGGCCGACCAGAACTGGTTCCCGACCGTCGAGGGCGGTTCGCTCTATCTGCGCCCCTTCATGTTCGCCAACGAAGCCTTCCTCGGCGTGCGTCCGTCGAAGCAGTACCGCTTCCTCGTGATCGCCAGCCCGGCAGGCAACTACTTCAAGTCCGGCGCGCCCGCCGTCTCGCTGTGGGTGAGCGACTATAGCCGCGCCGCCCCCGGCGGCACGGGCGCAGCCAAGTGCGGCGGTAATTATGCCGCCAGCCTTGTCCCCACCGCCGAAGCCTTTGCGCGCGGCCACGATCAGGTGCTGTTCCTCGATGCGGTGGAGCGCAAGTGGATCGAGGAACTGGGCGGCATGAACCTGTTCTTCGTGATGGCCGATGGCTCGATCATCACGCCGCCGCTGGGCGGCACGATCCTGCCCGGCATCACCCGTGAAAGCCTGATCAAGCTGGCGCGCGAAGAAGGCCTCACCGTGCGCGAGGAACGCTATTCGCTGGAGCAATGGCGCAGCGACGCAACCTCGGGCGCGCTCACCGAAACCTTTGCCTGCGGCACCGCCGCGGTGGTCACGCCGGTCGGCAAGGTGACGAGCGAGACGGACAGCTTCGTGATCGGCAGCGGCGGCCCTGGCCAGCTGACGCAAAAGCTGCGCCAGCGCCTCGTCTCGATCCAGCGCGGCGATGCGGCAGACACCCACGGCTGGGTCCACCGCATCGGCTGATCCTGCTGTTGCCAAGGCCTCTGGCCCATGGCATCGCCCTCCTATTAACCGCCCGGTTAGGGGCGTAAGGGAGAGGTACGCCATGAGCATTTCGTTCAAGGACAAGGTCGCCATCGTCACGGGCGCGGGCGGCGGGATCGGCCGCGAATATGCGCTGGAACTGGCCCGGCGCGGCGCCAAGGTCGTCGTCAACGATATCGGCGGCTCGCGCGATGGCACCGGCCATTCGGACGCCGCGCTGAAGGTCGTCGAAGAGATCGCGGCGCTGGGCGGCGAGGCCATGTCCAACGGCGGATCGGTGACGGAATACGAGCAGATGGCCGAGATGGTCGCCAAGACCAAGGAAAAATGGGGCGGCGTCCACATCCTCATCAACAACGCCGGCATCCTGCGTGACAAGAGCTTCACCAAGATGGACCCGGCCGATTTCGAGATGGTGGTCAAGGTCCACCTCATCGGTTCGGCCTTCGCCACCAAGGCCTGCTGGGACACGATGCGCGAACAGAACTACGGCCGCATCCTGATGACCGCTTCGTCCACCGGCCTGTTCGGCAATTTCGGCCAGGCCAACTATGGCGCGGCCAAGCTCGGCCTCGCAGGCCTCACCAAGACGCTCTACCTCGAAGGCGCGAAGAACAACATCAAGGTCAACACGCTGGTGCCCGTGGCCGCCACGCGCATGACCGAGGATATCTTCCCCGAGGCAGCCTTCAAGCTGTTCAGCCCCGAAAATGTTGCCCCTGCCGCGCTGTTCCTCGTCTCGGATGATGCCCCCAGCAACGCCATCGTGGGCGCGGGCGCGGGTGCCTATCACTCGGCATGGGTCACAATGAACACGCCGGTCCTGCTCCCGCAAGACGCACGCACCGTCGAGGATTTCGCCGCGCACTGGGACCAGATCTCGGAGCGCACCGGCGATTTCGTGCCGCAATCGGGCGCGGAGCAGAGCCAGTCGATCCTCGTTCAGCTTCAGGCAGCGATGAAGCCCTGATAGCTCAATTGCGGGGGCAAGCGCCGCGCGTTGCCCCCGCCAGCTGCATCGTGCGCAGCCGCGCCTGCACTTCGGCCTCATTGAGCACGCGCACTGCGCCAGTGCGCGCATCGATCAGCAAGGGCGCTGCGCAATCGCCGCGCACGGCGGCATTGCGGCTGCCTTTCTCGGCCACCATCAGCACCATTTCCGCAAAGGCATCGCGGTAGACCACGCGCAGCAGCGATGGGCCTTCATCCGCTTTGTGCCGGGTCTTCGGGGCGGCATCGCAGGCGGCCAGCGCCAGCAGCATTGAAACCGCAGCCTTCCCCATCAATCGCACCGCTTTCCCCCCGATCCGCTCATGCTGAGCCTGTCGAAGCATCATCCGCGGCGGTCGCGCCAAAACCCTTCGACAAGCTCAGGGTGAGCGGGGCTTGTAATTGGAAAAGGGAAACGAACCCGCCTCAATCTTCGACGATCTTCAGCAGCTTGCGCTCCAGCACGGATAGCACGCCGGCCAGTTCGTGCCCGCGCTTCAGCACTTGCCCGCCCTCGCCAAACAGCGTCCACATACCCTGCTTTGCGCGCAGGGCGGGCCGCTTTTCGATCCGCGCCGTGGGCCGTTCCGCCGTGCGCCGGAACGCGGCAAAGCTGGCGGCGTCCTTGCCAAAGCTCATCGCATAATCGCGCCATTCGCCAGCAGCGACCATGCGGCCATAGAGATCGAGAATGCGCTGCAATTCCGCCCGGTCAAACCCGACCTGCGGCTCGCTGCGCTGGTTTGGAAACGTCAGGACCGTGGGGCTGCCCGCCTCGCCCGTATCGCTGCCGATCACGCTCAGCTGCGGCTCCTGCGCTGCGGCCCGCCGCGCACCGGCT
>JBIPOH010000048.1:0-14710 GCA_044379435.1 Novosphingobium sp. | reverse complement strand
CGTGTCGATATTGCCGCCGCACAGCACGAGGCCGATCTTGCGCCCGGCAAAGCGCTTGCGGTGGGTCATCACTGCTGCCAGCCCTGCCGCGCCCGCGCCTTCGACCACGGTCTTCTCGATCTGCAGCAGCAGCGCAACCGCGGTTTCAAGGGCAGGTTCGCTCACCAGCACCACGTCGTCGGCAATCTTCTTGAGCACCGCCGAGGTGAACGTGCCCGGCTCCTTCACCGCGATGCCTTCGGCGATAGTATCCCCGCCGCAGGGCAGATCCAGCCCCTTGAGCTTGGCGTACATCGACGGGAACAGTGTGGCCTGCACCCCGATCAGCCCGATCGAAGGCTTGATTCCGCGCGCGGCGGTGCCCATGCCGCTGAACAACCCGCCGCCGCCGATCGGCACCACGAGCGTTTCGAGTTCCGGCACATCCTCCAGCATCTCGAGCGCGACAGTGCCCTGCCCGGCAGCCACCTGCGGATCATCGAACGGGTGAACGAAGGTCATGCCCCGCTCGGCCTCAAGCAGACGCGCGTGGGCATAGGCCTCGTCGAACGTCTCGCCCTCAAGCACGACCGTGCCGCCGACGCTTTCGGTCTGCATGATCTTCACGGTCGGCGTGGTGCGAGGCATCACGATGGTGACAGGCATACCCAGCCGCGTACCGTGATACGACAGGCCCTGTGCATGGTTGCCCGCCGAGGCCGCAATCACACCCTTGGCGCGCTGCTCCTCGGAAAGCTGAAGCAGCGCATTGAGCGCACCGCGCTCCTTGTAGGCAGCCGTGAACTGCAGGTTCTCGAACTTGAGCCAGATCTCCGCGCCAGTAATCTCGCTCAGTGTCTTGCTGTACATCGTGGGCGTGCGCACGACCTGCCCGGCAATCCGGGCAGCGGCAGCGCGCACATCGTCAAGGGTCAGCAGGGCGGCGGGAGCGGTGGTGGTCATCGCCCGCCCCTAGTCGAAACCTGCCCACAAGGGAACCGCCGAAGCGTTCAGCGCCCCGCGCGCGGCAGCTTGAGCAGGGCGAGCAGAACCAGCACTGCAGCGATGGCCAGCGTATCGGCGATCCAGTCCCGGATATCGCAATCGCGGTGCAGCGCAGGGATTGCCTGCAGCACTTCGACCATGGCGCCAAGGAATGAGAGCCGCTCCGCCAGATGGGCCTTGGGAAAACGCGGAAAGGCAAAGACACCAAGGAACGCCAGCGTGCCGAACGCCAGCATGTGCTGCGCCTTGTCGCCCAATTTGGGCAGGTTCGGCGGATGCGGGATCAGCGCCAGCGCCAGCGCCCCGGCAAGGCAACCCCAGAAGGCAAGAGCGGCAAGACCGGCGATTCTGTTGCGTTGCAGCATGGGCCGAGGGGCTAGCGCCTTGGCCCGTCCGCGCACAAGCACCAATTGCATCCACCCCCGCGCGATGGGGGCTGGCAGCGCGCCGCAAAGTGGGTAGAAACCGCAGCTATGACCGAACAGACAACCACTCCGCTCAACGTTTCCTTCCTCGGCCTTGGCGTGATGGGCGGTGCGATGGCCCGCCACCTCGGCACCGCTGGCCACATGCTTACCATCTACAACCGCACCCCGGCCCGCGCCGAGGCGTGGCAGGCCGCGCATCCCGGGCTTGCCGCGCGGGTGGCCGCCAGCCCGGCGGAAGCCGCGGAAGGCGCGGACGTGGTGATCACCTGCGTCGGCAATGATGATGATCTGTCCGATGTCGTCCTCAGCCCGACCGGTGTGTTCTCCACCTTGCGCCGGGGCGCGCTATTCATCGATCATACCACCGTTTCGGCGCGGATCGCCCGCCAGATCGCGGTGGAAGGCCGCGACAAGGAGCTGCTCTGCGTCGACGCGCCCGTCACCGGCGGGCAATCGGGCGCTGAGGCGGGAACGCTTTCGATCATGTGCGGCGGCAGCGAAAAGGCGGTTGATGCCGCGCGCGGCGTGCTTTCCGCCTATGCCAAGCGCGTGACTCATGTCGGCAAGCCCGGCGCGGGGCAAACCGCCAAGATGGCCAATCAGATGTGCATTGCCGGGGCCATTGCGGGCCTTGCCGAAGCGATCCGCTTTGCGCAGGCCGCCCGGCTCGATCTGGACAAGGTGTTCGAGGCGATCTCTGGCGGCGCCGCGCAATCCTGGCAGATGGACAACCGCTGGCACACCATGGCCAAGGACGAGTTCGACTTCGGCTTCGCGGTGGACTGGATGCGCAAGGATCTGGGCCTTGCGATAGAGGAAGCGCGCAGCGTGGGGGCGAGCGTTCCCACAACAGCGCTGATCGACCAGTTCTATGCCGATGTGCAGGCGCTTGGCGGCGGGCGGCAGGATACCAGCGCCCTCATCCGCCGCCTCCCGCGCCGGGGGAACGCATGATGACGCGCGCCATTCTGCTGGCTGCCGTTGCCGCCCTTGCCACCCCAGCCCACGCCGATACGCTGATCGATAACGTGGCAGGCCAGACCATCGGCGCGGACGGCCATGTCGAGCGGTTCAAGGCCATGCTGATGGACGATGCCGGCGTGGTGAAGGCGCTGATCCACGAAGGCGAAAAGACCCCGAAGAAGGGCTTTCAGTATCACATCGACGGCAAGGGCCGGGTCCTGCTACCCGGCCTGATCGACGCGCATGTCCATGTGATGAGCACGGGCTTCGCCGCGTTGACACTCGACCTTTCCGAAACGAACAGCCTTGCCGAAGCGCTGGAGAAGATCGCCGCCTATGCCAAGGCCCATCCGGACCGGCCATGGCTTTTGGGGCGCGGCTGGAATCAGGAGCGCTGGAAACTTGGCCGCTTCCCCACCGCCGCCGAACTAGACAGCGTGGTGGCGGATCGTCCCGTCTGGCTCGGCCGCGCGGATGGCCATGCCGGCTGGGGCAACAGCGCTGCGCTGAAGGCTGGCGGCGTAACCGCGGCAAGCAAGGCACCCAGTGGCGGCGAGATCATCCGCCTCGCCGATGGCAGTCCGGCGGGCGTGCTGGTCGACAACGCCTCCGATCTTGTGGAAGCCAAAGTCCCGCCGCCAACCCCGCGCGACTATGACGCCGCCCTTGGGCTTGCCCAGCGCGAGTTCTACCGGCGCGGCCTGACCGCCGTGGCAGACATGGGCACGACCATGGAGGACTGGCAGACCTTCCGCCGCGCGGGCGATGCAAACGGGCTTTACGTGCGGATCATGGCCTATGGCGCAGGGATCGAAAACACGATTGCCATCGGCGGCCCCCGCCCTTCGCCCTGGCTCTATGCCGACAGGCTGCGACTGAACGGCGTCAAGCTCTACATGGATGGCGCGCTGGGTTCGCGCGGGGCGTGGCTCAAGGCGCCCTATCACGACAAGCCCGATACGCGCGGGCTTCCCCGCGTGACTGAAACGCAGCTGGGCAATCTGATGAGCCGCGCCGCGATGGACCAGTATCAGATCGCCGTCCACGCCATCGGCGACGAGGCAAACCGGGTGCTGCTCGGCGCGATGGAAGACCTCTCGGCCACCTACAAGGGCGACCGGCGCTGGCGCATCGAACACGCGCAGGTGATCGATCCTGCCGACTGGCCGATTGCCGGCCGTGTTGCAAAATCGGTCGGCCTGATCGCCTCGATGCAACCAGTGCACCAGACGTCCGATCGCCTGATGGCCGAGGCGCGGCTAGGGCCGAACCGGCTGGCGGGGGCCTATGCCTGGGCCTCGGCCAAGGCGCATGGCGCCGTGCTGGCATTCGGCTCGGACGTGCCGGTGGAACTACCCGATCCGTGGACGGGCTTTGCCGCCGCGATCAGCCGGGTGGACGAGAACGGCCAGCCCGCCGATGGCTGGCAGCCGCAGGAACGGGTGAGCCGCGAAACCACGCTGGCGGCCTATACCGCCGATGCCGCCTATGCCGGGTTCGCCGAAAAGCGCTTCGGCCGCCTTGCGCCGGGGCTGCGTGCCGATTTCATCATGGTTGATACCGATCCCCTCGTCGCCACCCCGGCGCAGATTCGGGCCACGAAAGTGCTCGAAACCTGGGTCGGCGGCGGCAAGGTGTGGGATGCGGACAAGCCTGAAGGCGGCGCAAGCGGCGCGCAAGCCGTGAAGAAGTAAGGGGACCGAGGCAATGGCCGAACTGATCCTGCACCATTACCCGGAATCGCCGTTTTCGGAGAAGGCTCGCGCCATCTTCGGCGCGAAGGACCTCGCGTGGCGCTCGCTGCAGGTGCCGATGGTCATGCCGCGCCCTGCCACCATCGCGCTCACCGGGGGCTATCGCCGCATTCCGGTGCTGCAAGTGGGCGCTGATGTCTATTGCGATACGGCGCTGATCGCCGAACATCTCGATGGCATGGGCACCGGCCCCACGCTGTTTCCAGCCGCCCAGTTGCTCGCGGTGCAGACACTCGCGCGCTGGGTCGATACCGAGCTGTTCTGGGCCGCCGTCACCCTGCGCTTCCTGCCGGAGAACATGGGCCGCTTCTTCACCGATGCCGCATCGGCGCAGGCCTTCGCCGAGGACCGCGCCAATTTCGCGCAAGGGGCGCAGGTGCGCCGCCCCTCACCCCCGGAAGCGCAGGCGCGCTACGCCCGCTTCCTCGCCGAGATGGAAACCCAGCTTGGCGATGGCCGCCCCTACCTGTTCGGCGCGGATTGGAGCGTTGCCGATTTCGCGGTCTACCACATGCTGTGGTTCATCCATGCCGGCGGCGGCATGGCCGATTGGCTTGCCAGCCGCCGGAACGTGCAAGTCTGGATGGAGCGCATGGCCCGGTTCGGCCAGCACCCCGGCGCGGCCATCACCGCCGAAGACGCCCTTGCCATCGCGCGGGCTGCCGATCCGCTGGATGTGGAGCAAAGCAGCGACATAGCGGGCATCCCGCCCGGCACCGCAGTCCATGTCGCCCCGGTCGACTACGGAGTCATGCCCAGCCACGGCACTTTGCTGCGCTGTGACACACGGACAATCGTGATCCGCCGCGAACATGCGCTGACCGGGGCCGTCAACGTGCATTTCCCCCGCCACGGGTTCGGCGTCACGCGGGATTAGGCATCAGGCCTCGGCGGCTTCCGCCTTGGCCTTCTCCGCCGCTTCCTTTTTCTCGGCAAAGCGCATGATGACAAGCGTGCCTTCGAACAGGATCATCAGGGGGATCGCCAGCATCAGCTGGCTGAGCACATCGGGCGGCGTGATAACAGCAGCCAGCGCGGTGATGCCGACGATGACATAGCGCCGCGCCGCGACGAGCTGCGCGCGAGTGACGATCCCCGCACGGTTGAGCAGCATGAGCAGAACCGGCAGCAGGAAGCTGATTCCGAACGCAAAAATGAACTGCATCACGAGGTTGAGATATTCCTCGATCCCCGGCAGCGCCTCAAGCTGCAGGCCGCCGCGATCGCCCTGAAAGCCGATGAACCAGCGAAAGGCGGTAGGCATCACGAAGAAATAGGCGAGGCTCGCGCCCGCGCTGAACAGCACCGGTGTGGCGATCAGGAAGGGCAGGAACGCCTTCTTCTCACGCGCATAGAGCCCCGGCGCGATGAACGCCCAGAGCTGGTTGGCAATGATCGGAAAGCTGACCAGAAAGGCCGCGAACAGCGCAACCTTGAGGTCGACGAAAAACGCCGAATAGAGCTTGGTGTAGATCAGCTTGCCCTCCCCCGCCGGAAAGGCATGAACGAGGGGCTGCACAAGGATCGCGAGGATGCGGTCCGCGAAATAGAAGCAGACAACGAACGCCGCGACCAGCGCATAGACGCAGCGCAGCAGCCGCGTGCGCAATTCCAGCAGGTGATCGAGCAGCGGGGCCTGGCTCTCGTCGATATCGGTCACCATCATGCTGCGCCCCCGGCAGGGCCGCGCGCCCGGGCGGGGCGTTCGCTGATGGGAAGGAGTTCGGCCGGAGGTTCAGGGAGCGGCTCGGCCAAAGGTTCCGTGGGCGCGACGGCGGCCACTTCGGGATCGACCGGTTCAGCCAGCGGCTGCATCAGCGCGGGCGGCGGATCGTTCTGGTCGGTCGCAGCCTCGGCGCTCTGGCCAGCGGCGGGATCGGGAGCGGGGTGAGCGGCCATGATCGCCGCGTTCTGCTCCTTCCACTTGCGCTCCATCTCCTCCATCTCCGCCTCGCGGATCATGGTTTCAATGCCCGTGCGAAAATGGCCGGAAACGCGGCGAATCTGGCCGATCCAGCGGCCCGCCGTGCGCAGCGCGAGCGGCAGATCCTTGGGACCAATGACGATGATCGCCACGATCACGACGAGCAGGAGCTCGTCTGGCGCAATGCCAAACATGTTTCAGACCCTGACCGGGAGTAGCAGCAGTGTCAGGCTCAGGCGTTGCCGCCGGTGCCGGTCTGCTCAGGCTGTGCGGCTGGCGCGGGGGGAGCGACCGGCTGCTGCTGGATCTGCGCGGGCGGCTGAACCAGCGGGGTCTCCGCACCTTCGTTCATGCCTTGCTTGAAGCTTTTGATACCCTTGCCAAAATCGCCCATCATCTCGGAAATCCGGCCGCGGCCGAACAGGATGAGGACGACCAGCGCCAGAATGATCAGATGCGGAAGGGACAGACCGCCCATTGGAATTCTCCTTTATGTCCCCCTGATAGGACATCTGCTCTCAAACTGCCAGCAACCTCACGCAGATTCGTCAAGGGCGGATGCACCATCGGCCTCATCATCCGCTTCACCGGCAAACACCGCCTCGACCGGATCGAGTAGGCCGGCCGCGCGCAGTTCCTCGATCCCCGGCAGATCGCGCCGCGATTCGAGGCCGAAATGCGCGAGAAAGGCCGGCGTCGTCGCGTAGATCGTCGGGCGGCCCGGCCCCTCGCGCCGCCCGGCCACTTTCACCCAGCCCGCTTCCATCAGCACGTCCAGCGTGCCCCTGGCCGTCTGTACGCCGCGGATCGCCTCAATCTCGGCGCGGCTGACCGGTTCGTGATAGGCGATGATCGCCAGCGCCTCGGTCGCCGCGCGCGAAAGGCGGCGCACGTCTGCGCGCTCGCGCCGCAGCAGGTGGGCCAGATCAGGCGCGGTCTGGAAATGCCAGTGGTCCCCGCGCATCACAAGTTCCACACCGCGCCCGGCATAGTGCGCCGCAAGCGCTTCGAGCGCGTCCGTCACATCCGCGCCGCCCAGATGGCGCGAAAGCGCCTCAGCGCTCATCGGCGCTTCGGCGGCAAACAGCGCCGCCTCGACCGCGCGTTCCACCTCGTTCATGCCGGAACTCATGCAGAGGCCCGGCGCAGCAGCAGCGGCGCGAAAGTAGCTTCCTGCGCGAGTTCGACCTTGCCCTGTTTCGCCAGTTCCAGCGCGGCGACGAAGCTGGAGGCGAGCGCCGAACGGACAAGACGCGGGTCTGCGTCCGGCTCATGCGCGGGAAGGAACAGCTTCAGTTCGGTCCAGTCGATCGCCGCACCGATCAGCGCCTCGACTCGCACAATGGCCGCCTCCAGCGTCATCACTGGCCGCGCGCGGACCATGTGGACCACCGGACGCCCGCGATGCTGCACATGGCCATAGGCCTGCATCAGCGCGAACAGATCGCACTGCCAGCGCACTTGCCGCTCGGTGCGTAGCCCCTCGGGCGCGCCGCGTGGGAACACGTCGCGGCCCAGCCGGTCGCGCGCCATCAGCCGCGCGCCAGCCTCGCGCATCGCGCCGAGCCGCTGGAGCCGCAATTGCAGGCGAAGCGCCAATTCCTCGGGGCTGGGCTGCACTTCGGGATCGCGCGGCAGCAGCAGCAGCGATTTGAGCCACGCCAGCCACGCCGCCATGACAAGATAGTCCGCCGCGAGTTCCAGCCGCTGCGCGCCTGCTCGCTCCACGAATTCAAGGTACTGATCGACTAGCGCGAGGATCGATATCTGGCGCAAATCGACCTTCTGCCGCCGCGCCAGATCGAGCAGCACGTGCAGAGGCCCTTCCCAGCCATCGATGGCAAGGGTCAGCGTCTCGCGCGCTTCGGGCGGCACATCGAGCGCGGCCTCGTCCCACGCCGCATCATCGCTCAGCACAAGCTGCAGCGGTGCGGCGCCGTCCCCCATCACGCCCCCATCACGCAAGCGCCAGCAACCGGTCGCGCGTGGCCGTGCGTTCGGCCTGGCGCGCTAGATCGACCGGCGCGGCGAAATCGCCCGTGGGCGCAAGCGCGCGTTCGAGCCGGGCGGCAGTTTCGGCTGACATGGGCGCCAGCGCCTTGGCGATGCCCACCATGTCGTCCATCTTCGCCCAGCAATTGAGCGCAATATCGCAGCCCGCCGCCTGCGCGCGCGATGCTCGGTCCGGCACAGCGCCGCCAAGCGCCTGCATATCGAGATCATCTGTCAACAGCAGGCCATCGAAGCCGATCTGGCCCCGGATCACATCGCGGATCACGGTGGCCGACAGCGTTGCGGGGTTTTGATCGTCCCACGCGGTGTAGCGCACGTGCGCGGTCATCCCGATCAGACTGTCATTGAGGCTGCGAAACGGCGCGAGGTCAATCTCCAGTTCTGCAGCGCTCGCGGTGACGGTAGGCAGCTCCTTGTGGCTGTCCACCCCTGCGCGGCCGTGGCCCGGGATATGCTTGATGACGCCGCCAACCCCGGCGCGGGCGAGGCCTTCGAGCATGGCGCGGCCCAGCGCTGCGACGCGCAGCGGCTCCTGCCCCAGCGCGCGGTCGCCGATCACATCGTGCGCGCCTTCCTGCCGCACATCGAGCAGCGGCAGACAATCCACGCTGATCCCCACCTCCGCCAGATCGAGCCCCAGCGCTTCGGCATGGGCGCGCGCCGCTTGGATCGCGCTGATCGGCGCGGTTTCGTAAAGCTTGTCGAACGCTGCGCCGGGAGGATAGGCCGCCCAGACTGGCGGCTTCATCCGCGCAACGCGGCCACCTTCCTGATCGATGCAGATGAACGTGCGCTCCCGCCCGTGCAGCGCGCGCAGTTCATCAGTCAGGGCGCGCAGCTGGTCACGGCTTTCGACATTGCGGCCAAACAGGATGTAGCCTGCCGGGTCCGCATCGCGAAAGAACGCGCGCTCATCATCGCTGAGAGTGAGGCCCGATAGGCCGAAGATCGCCGGGAGCATGGGACAAGGGTTTGCGCAAAGCCAGCCCCCGGCGCAAGGCCGGAGGCTGTGGATCGCGGGGGAAAAGCGGCTCTTCCTACCTCAGCGCTTCACCTGGCACTTGAGCCCGCCTGCCTGCAGCTTGGCGCACAGGGCATTGGCAGCGGCGAGATCGCCTGCGACGGCCTGCAGGCGGAACACGGTGGCCATGTCCGCCTTGCCTTCAACCACGCGGTGCGAGAACCCCGCGAGCGGCGCGTGTGCGGCGGTGAGCTTGGACCATGCCGCCTCTGCCGAAGCGCTGGTGGAGAACGCCCCGACCTGCACGCCAACGCCGGATGCAGGCGCCGCAGGTGCGGCAGGCGCAGCCGCCGCCGAAGCTGCCGGCTTTGGCGCGGCCGGAGCCGCCACTGGCGCCGGCGCCGCACTGCCTGCAAGATTGGCGACGGGCTTCTCGCCCTCGCTGACCTTGAAGCTGGCATCGCCGGTGCCTTCGAAGGTCTTGCCGCCCGGATCCTTGGGAGCAACCTTGTAGGGCTCGGTGCTAGCCGCGATCAGGCTGCCATCGGCCGCCGCCGGGGCCGCGCCGCGATGCGTGATCCAGTAGATCGCGCCGACCAGCGCCGCCAGCAGGAGCACCGCCAGCACGCCAAAGCCGATCATGCGGCTGGTGCCTTCAGCCGGCTCTTCGAAATCGACATCATCGGCGCTTTCGAGCCAAGGCAAGCGTTCCTCGTCGCCGAGCGCGAGCCGCTCTGTCAGCGGGGTTTCGAAAACGGCGTCGGCTGCCTCTTGCGCACCCTGGCGCGCTGCATCGAGGCCCTCCCCGGCTGCGTTCTGAGCTGCATCTCCCCAGTTTGCCGGGTTGATTGGCAGCCCACCGCCGGTTTCGCCTTCGTCGTTCCCGTCTGCACCGCTGATAACCATCGTGTCAAAGCTCCTCGGCGGCCTCCACACCCAACAGGGCCAGTCCGTTCTTAACCACTTGCCCTATTTGTGAGGCAAGGAAAAGTCGCGCTGAAGTAAGTGCTGCATCCTGTCCCACAATGAAGCGCTTGTCGGGCCGATCATTACCCACGTTCCAATAGGCGTGGAAGCCAGCCGCAAGATCATAGAGGAAAAACGCCACCCGGTGCGGTTCGCGCGCCACGGCAGCACTTTCCACCGTGCGCGGGAACTGCGCGGCAAGCTTGATCAGCGCCATCTCTTCCGCCCCCAGCAGCGCCACATGTTCGGGCGCAGGTGCAAAGCCTTCAGCCGCCGCCTTGCGCAAGGTCGAACAGATGCGCGCGTGCGCATACTGCACATAGAACACCGGATTGTCCTTCGAGGCTTCGACCACCTTGTCGAAATCGAAGTCCATCTGCGCGTCGGGCTTGCGCGCCAGCATCGTGAAACGCACCACATCCTTGCCGACCATATCGACGACATCGGCCAGCGTGACGAAATTGCCAGCACGCTTCGACATCTTGAACGGCTGCCCGCCCTTCATCAGCTGCACCATCTGGACGAGCTTGATCTCGAAGGGCTTGGGCGCGGCACCATCGGCGCTGGTCAGCGCGGCAACCGCAGCCTTGATCCGCTTGACCGTACCGGCGTGGTCCGCGCCCCAGATATCGACAAGCGCATCGGCGGTCTGTGCCTTCTGAAAGTGATAGGCAAGATCGGCGCCGAAATAGGTCCACGCGCCGCTGGACTTCTTGATCGGGCGGTCCTGATCATCGCCAAACTTGGTCGAACGGAACAGCGGCAGCGCCACCGGTTCCCAATCATCAGGCAGCTTGCCCTTGGGCGCTTCGAGTTCGCCATCATAGACAAGGTCATGCGCCCGCAGCCACGCCTCGGCCGCATCGACCTTGCCAGAGGCTTGGAGCTCCGCCTCGGACGAAAACAGATCGTGGTGAATGCCCAGCGTCGCGAGATCGGCGCGGATCATGCCCATCATCGCCGCGACGGCACGGGTGCGGAAAGGCACGAGCCATTCGGCCTCGGGCGCGGCGGCATACGCGTCGCCGAATTCTGCCGCGAGCGCCTGCCCGACCGGAACGAGATAGTCGCCCGGATAGAGCCCCTCCGGCACTGCGCCCACATCTTCGCCCAACGCCTCGCGGTAGCGCAGGTGGACCGAGCGGGCGAGCACATCGACCTGCGCGCCTGCATCGTTGACATAGTACTCGCGCGTTACCCGGTGCCCGGCAAATTCGAGCAGGCTGGCCAGCGCATCGCCGACGACGGCGCCGCGGCAGTGGCCCATGTGCATCGGCCCGGTTGGGTTGGCCGAAACATATTCGACATTGACCATGCTGCCGCCGCCCATGGCGGAGCGACCATAATCCGCGCCGCTTGCGGCGATCAGCGCCAATTCGCCCAGCCACGCGCCATCGGCGAGGCGCAAGTTGATGAAGCCCGGCCCGGCGATCTCGGCAGAGGCCACGCGCCCCTCGCGCAAAAGCTCTTCCACCAGCAGGGCGGCCAGCGCGCGGGGATTGGTCCCGGCCGGCTTGGCCAGCACCATCGCCGCATTGGTGGAGATATCCCCGTGCGTCACGTCGCGCGGCGGTTCGCAGGTCACGCCGCTGCGCGAAAGGCCCGCAGGCAGCGCGCCAGCAGCGACAATCGCATCGAGCGCACGGTCGATGACACCGGCGAAATCGGCGAACAGGGGCATGGTCGTGCCGGATGCGGCAGCGTTTACGGTTTCGGTCATGCCAGCGCCGTTAGCCGAAGCTGGCGCAAGAGGGAATGCCCGCTTGGAGCCTGATCCGAAACTCCGGCGGTAGAGGGCTGGCGAGGAATTTTTCGTGCTGATGAGGAGCAATCGCCGACGCGATGCGGCGACATCGCGGCAAGATTGTGACGAAATCAGCGCGGAAAAGGCCCGTCAGACCGACCCGCCGGAGTTTCGGATCAGGCTCTTACCGCGTGGCGTTATAGGCCAGCTGCGCGTCGGTCAGCTGGAAACCCACCAGCAGCTCGAAGCTGGCCTTGGCCAGTGCAGTGCGCACTTCGGGCAGAGCCAGCGGATCGGTCGCGGCATCGGCCTGCCCGGCCTTGCGCTTGCGGGTGAGCAGCTTGCGCACGTTATCGGGCAGCGTGGCCTCGGCGCGGTTCACGGCAGATCCGGCGCGGCCTTGCGCCTGCGCGCGTTCCTGCCCATCGGCGAAATCAAGCGTGACCGAGCCCAGCCGCTTGGCAATCACCACATTGCCGCCGCGCATCACGACCGAGAAGTAGGGCAGAACCACCCGGCGGCTGCCGCGCGTATCGCTGCGGCGCGCGAGCACATCGAAGGTTGCTTCGGTGTGCAGTTCGCTGCCGCCCTTCGCGTCATCGCAGGTGCTGCGCAAATTGGTGATCGAAGCGGTCAGGTCGATCGCTCCGGCATCGCGGCGATCGGGGGCGGAAAACACCGTCACGTCGCCCGTCATCTCGGGGATCTGGACAATCGGGCACGGGCTGCGCAGCGCGGTGACGCCCACGCTGTCGTCCACCACCAGTTCGCCGCCGCCGCTCTTGCAGGCGCCCAGCGCGCCGATCAGCGCGATCGCAGCCAGCGAGGCCAGTGGAGAAAGCGAGGATGAGCGAAAGGCAGGCACGGTCATTCAGGCATCCTCGGGCAACGTGATCCCGCATCCTCTAGCCACCGTGCCCCCTTGGCGCAATGCCACATCCTTGTTCGCGGCCAGCCTGTTCGCGGTGGTTCTGCTCGCGGTGGGTTTCCGCAAGACCGCCCCCCTGCTAAGGTCGCCCGCGATGACCACCGCCACGACAACTTCGCCCGACTCCGGCCAGACCGGCCCCAATGCCGCCCGAGCCCCGCTCAAGCTGCTGATCGCCGCCCCGCGCGGCTTCTGCGCCGGGGTGGACCGCGCGATCGAGATCGTGGAACGCGCGCTCGACCGGTTCGGACAGCCCGTGTTCGTGCGGCACGAGATCGTGCACAACCGCTTCGTCGTCGATGGGCTGAAGGCCAAGGGCGCGGTGTTCGTGGAAGAACTGGACGATGTGCCCGATGGCGCGCCTGTGGTGTTTTCCGCGCACGGCGTGCCCAAGGTGGTGCCCGCTGCCGCCACGGAGCGCGGGCTGGACTGGCTCGATGCCACCTGCCCGCTGGTCAGCAAGGTCCACCGCCAGGCCGAACGGCAAGTCGAAGCCGGCCGGCACATCCTGTTCGTGGGTCACAAGGGCCACCCGGAAGTGATCGGCACGATGGGTCAGGTGCCCGAAGGCTCGATCACGCTGGTCGAAACGCTGGACGATGTTGCCTCGCTCGATCTGCCCGCCGGCACGCCGCTGGCGTTTCTGACGCAGACGACGCTTTCGGTGGACGACACCCGCGAGATCGTAGCGGCGCTCAAGACGCGCTTTCCCGATATCAACGGCCCGCGCGCCGAGGATATCTGCTATGCCACATCGAACCGGCAGGCGGCGGTCAAATCCATCGCCGCACGGTGTGATCTCCTGCTGGTGATCGGCGCGCCCAACAGCTCGAACTCGCTGCGTCTGGTCGAAGTGGCCGAACGCGAAGGCACGCCCGCGCGGCTGATCCAGCGCGGGAGCGAAATCGATCCGGGCTGGCTCGAAGGCGTCACCACGCTGGGGCTGACGGCGGGGGCCTCCGCGCCCGAAGTGCTGGTGCGCGAAGTGGTAGACCGGCTGGGCGAATGGCGCGCGGTGACGGAAGAAACCGTGACCACCACGGTCGAAAACATGGTGTTCAAGCTGCCCCGCCAGCTTGCAGACTGACTGCGCTTCCATGGCTGTCTACACTCACCTCGGCGCGGAGGACATGGCCGCGCTGATCGCCCGGTTCGATGTCGGCACGCTGGTTTCGGCCAAAGGCATTGCCGAGGGCGTCTCCAACAGCAACTGGCTGCTGGAGACGACAGGAAAGGACGGCGCCAATAAGTCCGGGGGCGGCGCGCGCTTCATCCTGACGATGTACGAATTTCGTATCGAGCTTGAAGACCTGCCCTATTTCCTCTCGCTGCTGGATCACCTTGCGGCCAAAGGCTGCCCGGTGCCGCGCACGATCCATGACCGGGATGGGAACCTCTACGTCACGCGCCCCGGCCCGAATGGCGATAAGGCCTTGGCGTTGATCGAATATCTCCCCGGCGTTTCGGTCAGCACGCCAACCGCCGCACAGGCCCGCGCAGTGGGCGCCGAACTCGCCCGCCTGCATCTTGCCGCCGCTGATTTCCCGGCCAGCCGCGCCAATGGCATGGGCGTGGCCGAATGGCAGCGGCTGGCGGCGGCCTGCGGGGCAGAGGGCCTTGCCCGGATCAATCCGGAACTTGCAGAAATCGTCGCCAGCGAACTGCCGCGCCTTGCCGCCAGCTGGCCAACGGACCTGCCATCGGGCGTGATCCATGCCGATCTGTTTCCCGATAACGTGCTGATGCTGGACGAGAGGGTTACTGGCCTCATCGACTTCTACTTCGCCTGCAACGACCTGATCGCCTATGATCTGGCGGTCACCCATGTCGCGTGGTGCTTTGGCGCGGATGATGCCTTCCGCGCCGACGTTTCGCAGGCGCTGATCGCAGGCTACGAGAGCGTGCGCCCCCTCTCCACTGCAGAGCGCGCCGCGCTGCCGCTGCTGGGCCAGGGCGCCGCGATGCGCTTTGCGATGAGCCGCGCGTGGGACTGGCTCAACACCCCGGCCGATGCGCTCGTCACGCCCAAGGACCCGATGGGCCCG
>JBIPOH010000292.1:0-4374 GCA_044379435.1 Novosphingobium sp. | reverse complement strand
GCGCAAGGCGGGCACGATAAAGCTGTTGCCGATCTCGATCGACCAACCCGGATCGCCAAACGCAATCCACGCTGTCATGCCCACCACATCACCATCCAGCAGCACGGCATAGACGCAGCGCCCCGGCGGGCTGGCGAGCAGGCTGTCAAACTGCGGATCAAAATGTTCGCCCACATAGCAGAAGGGATAGATTTCCCAGATTTCGCTGTCCTGCACGCAGGCCGCGCGCAAGGCTTCGCGGTGCTCCTCGCGCAGCGGCTCGATCCGCAAGTCTGCTGCTTCCAGCGGAACATAAAGCTTGAAGATGCTCATTGCGCGCTGCTCGCGGTTGCCCGGTGGCGGAAAGGGAGGCTTGCCATACCCCCGCCCACATAGGCATTGCAGCGTGAAAGCCAAGCGCTGGCAAGCGCCCCGCTGTGTGTCACGGCCTGTTCATGCGATGCGCGCAACAAGGATCAGCATGACAATTCTGCCCGCCCGCCTGATCCTTGCGTTTGCCGCGCTGCTCGCTCTGCTCCAACCGGCATGGGCCATGGCGGCAGACTTGCGCTATGTGATCGACAGCAGCGCCAGCCAAGTCGACGCCAAAGTCCCCTTCTTCGGCATCGCCTCGAAAACCGCCAAGTTCCCGGACATGGCAGGCACCTTCAACCTCTCTTTCGCCGATCTCGGGGCGCTCGACATGGTGGTGGAGATCGATGCCCGCACGCTGACGACGGGCGACGCCCAAGCCAAGACGCTGAAAGGCAAAAGCTTCTTCGATGTGACGCGCCATCCCACACTGCGCTTCGTCGGGCGGCGGCTGAAGATGACCGGAGAGCGCACCGCCACGGTCGATGGCGATATCACCGCACGCGGCGTGACCCGTCCGATCCAGCTGGCCGTGACGTTCTCGGTGCCGCCCTTCTCCACCGGCGGCACGCAGCCCATTTCCATTGTCGGCACCGGGGTGATCGATCGCCGCCAGTTCGGGATGACCGCCTTCCCCCTCATCATCGGCGCGATGGTCAACGTGACCATCCGCGCGCGGATGGTGCCGGGTTAATCCTCGGTCAGATCACGCTGCACTTTCGGATCGGCCAGCAGCTTGTCGATATGGCTGGCCACGTCGAAGCTCTCGTCCGCCTGAAAGCGCATCTTGGCGGCATATTTCAGGCGCAGGCGCTGGGCGACTTCCTTTTGGAAGAACGCCGTATTTGTGCGCAGCGCCTTCAGCACCGCCTCCTCGTTAGCGCCGAGCAGCGGCTTGATGAACGCGGTCGCGTGCCGAAGATCGGGCGACATGCGCACTTCCGTCACCGAAACCGAATGTGCGGAGAGCACTTCGTCGTGCACCTCCTGCCGCATCAGCAGTTCCGAAAGGATGTGGCGCACCTGTTCGCCCACCCTCAGCAGGCGGACCGAACGGGTTTCAGGGGATGCGGACTGCTTTACCATTATTCCTAGTCCTTCAGCCCATCTTCGCCAAAATGCGGGCGAGCGAGCGCACATTACGCGCCGTACCGCGCCGACCCAGCCGCCGCTCAAGAAACGCCGCGGTCATCCGGCTGGCCGCAACGCCTTCGGTGAAATCGATATAAAGCGCGCGCGGGCCAAGCGCGAGCCTTTCGGGGCCGCGCGCAGCCTGATCCTCCACCAGAACGCGAAACTGCGCCGGGTCCACCTCGCCATCAAGGAACATGGTGTGGACATTGGCATCCGCGCCCTCCCCGGTGAAGGGATTGTCCTCGATCGCGCTGCGCAATTCCGCCGCGCCAAGCACCGCAACCATGCTGTCGATGTCGAACCGGTCGCGCACGATCCACGCGAGCATTTCCGCCAGCCCCTCAGCCGGGCGCTCCTCATGCGTGAACAGCACGTTGCCGCTCGCAATCACGGTCTCGACCTCGTCGATCCCCTCGCGCTCGAACGCCTCGCGCAGCTCCGCCATCGACAGACGGTTGCCGCCGACGTTGATGGAACCGAGCAGGGCGACATAGCGGGGCATCAGGCTGCACCCTCCCGCAGGTGGGGCGGGAACGCGTGCATCACAGCGTGCGCACGCGCTCCTCGACCTCGAACACTTCAAGCTGGTCGCCCGGCTTCACGTCGTTCGTATCGGCCAGAACCACACCGCACTCGAGGCCCGCACGCACTTCGGCAACGTCGTCCTTGAAGCGGCGCAGCGAGTGGATGAGGGTCTGCGAAACGATGACATCGTTGCGCGTAAGGCGCGCGTTGATGCCCTTGCGGATGAAGCCTTCGACCACGAGCAGACCCGCCGCCTTGTCCTTCTTGCCCGCAGGGAACACTTCCTTGACCTCGGCACGGCCGACCACGGTCTCGATCCGCTCCGGCCCAAGCTGGCCGGCCATTTCGAGGCGGATGTCGTCCGTCAGCTGATAGATCACGTCAAAGTACTTCATCCGCACCTTGAAGCGCTCGACCAGTTCGCGGGCCTTGGCATTGGGGCGGACGTTGAAGCCGATGATCGGCGCGCCGCTGGCCTGCGCCAGATTGACATCGCTTTCGGTGATCGCGCCCACGCCAGAAGCGAGGATGCGCACCTTGATCTCGTCGGTCGAAATGCGGTTGAGCGCATTGACGATCGCCTCGGTCGAACCTTGCACATCGGCCTTGATCACCACCGGGTACTCGATGACAGCCTGCTTGGCGGCCAGCGCCGAGAACATGTTCTCGAGGCTCGTCGGCGCCTGCGCGGTGCGCTTCGCGGTTGCGCGTTCGTGGCGGTAGGCCGCAACCTCGCGGGCGCGGGCCTCGTTCTCCACCACGGTCAGCGTATCACCGGCCATCGGCACACCGCCAAGGCCGAGCACTTCGACCGGCAGCGAGGGCGGCGCTTCCTTGATCTGGCGGCCCTTGTCATCGTGCATCGCGCGGACGCGGCCCGACTGGGTGCCCACCACCAGAATATCGCCAACCTTGAGCGTGCCGCGATTGACCAGCACGGTGGCGAGCGGACCCTTGCCCTTGTCGAGCTTGGCCTCGATCACGGTGGCTTCTGCCGCGCGGTCCGGATTGGCGCGCAGTTCGAGCAGTTCGGCCTGGAGCAGGATCTTCTCGATCAGCACGTCCATGCCCTGCCCGGTCTTGGCCGAGACCTCCACATCCTGCACATCGCCCGACATTTCCTCGACCACGATCTCGTGTTCGAGCAGACGTTCGCGGATCTTCTGCGGGTTCGCCTCGTGCTTGTCGGCCTTGGTGATCGCCACGATCATCGGCACGCCGGCCGCCTTG
The DNA here is from genome assembly GCA_044379435.1 of Novosphingobium sp. Lineage (GTDB taxonomy): Bacteria > Pseudomonadota > Alphaproteobacteria > Sphingomonadales > Sphingomonadaceae > Novosphingobium. Next base: position 1,134 of record JBIPOH010000292.1, on the reverse strand, counting down.
GTGTGGTTGATCGCCTCGATCGTCTGCGGCATCAGCCCGTCATCCGCCGCGACCACCAGAATGACGATATCGGTCACGTTGGCACCGCGCATGCGCATTTCGGTGAAGGCTTCGTGGCCCGGCGTATCAAGGAAGGTGATGTGATCACCGGCCTTGGTCTTGATCTGATAGGCGCCGATATGCTGCGTGATGCCGCCCGCTTCGCCGCGCACCACATCGGTGCCGCGCAGCGCATCGAGCAAGCTGGTCTTGCCGTGATCGACGTGGCCCATGATCGTGACCACCGGCGGACGCGGCTGCAGCGACTCTTCGTTATCGACGTCAGCAGCGGTATCGATGTCGACATCCGATTCCGACACACGCTTGATATTGTGGCCGAATTCGGTGACGAGCAGCTCGGCCGTGTCCTGATCGATGGTCTGGTTGATAGTGACCATCATGCCCATCTTGAACAGCGCCTTGATCAGGTCCGCAGCCTTCTCGGCCATGCGGTTGCCAAGCTCCTGCACCGTGATCGCCTCAGGCACCACGACATCGCGAACCTGCTTTTCGCGCGGCTGCGATTGCCCCGCGAAGTGCGCGCGGCGCTCCTTCTCGCGGGCACGCTTCAGCGCCGCGAGGCTGCGGGCGCGGGCGCCCTCGTCCTCGTTGAGCGCGCGGGTGACGGTGAGCTTGCCAGCCTGGCGGCGGTCGCCCGCACCCTTGTCGCGCGGCGCATGGGCTGGCTTCTTGGCGGCAGGTTCTGGCCGCTTGGGCGCCACGACGGGCGTGAAGCGGCGCGGCGCAGTCTGCACCGCCGGTTCGGGCGCAGCAGCGGCAGCAGCGGTTTGGGGCTCGGCTTCCACAGGTGCGGCAGGCGCCGAAACCGGGGCCTCGGCAACCACAGGTGCTTCGACGGGGGCAGCAGCGGGTGCTTCGGCCGGGGCAGCTTCCACCGGCGCGGCAGGCTCTTCGGCAGCAGGCGCAGCATCGGCAGCCTTGCGCGCTTCCGCTGCGCGGCGGGCCTCGTCGGCAGCGCGCACGCGCTCTTCCTGCTCGCGGCGATTGGCTGCTTCCAGCGACTGCAGGCGGGCTTCCTCAGCCTCGCGCAGCAGACGGGTCTGCATTTCCTGACGCGTCTCACGCGAGGCGGCG
>JBIPOH010000291.1:0-4376 GCA_044379435.1 Novosphingobium sp. | reverse complement strand
CTGGCCAATCTTGGGCTTCGAGTAATGCGAGATGGGCAGGCGTAAAAGGATGGAACGTCTTACCTGCCTCCCGTGCAAAGCGGCTCAGCAGCACACCCGCGAGTTCCGACACATCGCCCGTGCGCAAACGAAGCGGCGGCATCTCGATGGGCACGACTGCAATGCGATAATAGAGATCTTCGCGTAGCCGCCCTTCCGCAACCTCTGTCGCCGCATCGCGATTGGTGGCGCAGATGACTCGCACATCGACCATTTCCGTGCGGTTTGAGCCGATCCGCTTGATCGCGCCGCTCTGGAGAAAGCGCAGCAGCCTGACCTGAAGCTGCAACGGCATTTCGCAGATCTCGTCGAGAAACAGGGTGCCACCTTGCGCAGCCTGTGCGGCGCCGTCGCGATGATCAACCGCGCCAGTAAACGAGCCTTTCAAATGGCCGAACAGTTCGGATTCGATCAGGTTTTCCGGAATCGCGCCGCAGTTTATCACGACGAACGGCCGTGAGGCGCGGCTGCTTTGCTGATGCAGCGTTTCGGCACAAATTTCCTTACCCGTTCCCGTCTCACCGGTAATGAGCACGGTCGCGCGGCTGTTGGCGACAAGTGAAATCTGACGATAGATCGCTTGCATCTGCGGAGAACGACCGACGAAACGCGAGCCAGCAAACACGATCGGAGAACGCTTGTCGATCGTGACATTAGAGGCGCCACTCCGGCTTGTTGTGGCGCTGTCGATTGCTGCAATCAGCCGGGTGCGGGGCACCGGTTTGACCAGATAATCGAAAGCGCCGAGGCGCATCGCCTCAATGGCCCCTGAAGTCGTCTTGTCGGAGGTGGCGATTATGACCGGAAAGAGCGCCAGAATCTCGGGGTTCGCCTTTAGCAGTTCGATCCCGTCGGCATCCGGCAGGTGCAGATCGAGCAAGATTGCGACGATGCCGTCTTTTGAGGTGAGGACCTGCTGCGCTTCAGCCGACGTCTTGACAACGATCGGGCTATAGCCGCCCTCTTTCAATTGTTTGGAATATGCGGAAGAAATTTTTTCCAGAGGTTCAATAATGAGAACGCGCCGCAGTATCTTTTTTTCTTGTGGCATATTTAAAATCCGTCGCCAGATTTCTCACTGCCAGCTTTCGCCCACATGGAGATTGGCCGAGCACGCGACCCCGTTATTATCCGGCTTAAGGCATGATCTTATCAAAGCGATCGCCTGAAGTAAAGTGATACATGCCGCTTCAAGCAGCAAAACTGCCCCTCATCGACGCTCGTGCCACCCCGCAGCGCCTGCTCCAGCGCAGCTGCGGCTTGCTCGGCCGCAACGGCGCCGGCACTGCGGCTGCCCCCCCTTGAGGTTGTGCGCCAGATGTAGAAGTCTTAGCAGATCGCCAGACTGCCGGGCCGATCGGGCGCGGCTATCCCAATCGGCAAAGTTCTGATTGTAGGTAGCAGAACACGCAGCAGCAGGGTCTCCTAGCCGAGGCGATTGACCGCACCATGAATATCAAAGCTGGGCAATGGCGGGAGCGAGGACGATCCGGCTTCCGAAGGGGCGGCTCAGGGCAGATATCAAATCCGTCCATCGCCGAGCGGGTCCTGACGAGGCGCTCGCATCTACTTCTTCCGCTGCAGGCGCCTTCAATCCTCTCAATGCTCAGTCTGCGTGCTTCTCAGGCAGTTTTTCAGAGGATATCTGCAATGCCCGGTATTGGCGAAACCTGACGTTCCCAAGCGGGGCGCCGCTCGGCAGGAACGTCTAAAAAGCCCGACGTTCTGCAGCTCCCTGCCCATCTGCAAACGAAGGCTGGAGCATGGCGACTAGCTCCACAAGGCAACCATACGCCACCTGACGCCCTCCTTCACGAATACCAGACGTGTCTGCTGTTCATAAAACGCTGTCCTACAGCGATTGCTCTGCGCCAGAGTGCCCCGATGCGCCGCGAGTACCCTGCAAATTCGCTGTTTTCTGCTGCCGCCGGCAGCATCGGAGGGGGGCGTGCCGGTGCTCTCCGGTTTTTGCTCAGGACCGTGTCAACTGTGTCAACCTGGTCCCGGTGCGGGACACTGCGGCCGGTTCCGCGAGGGGGGCGCCCGGATGGCTGAGGCCCAAAAACGAGATGCCCGCAAAAGCAAATGCCAGAAACAAAATGGGGGTCGGCATTGCTGCCGGCCCCCACTGTCGCCGCTGCTGGCACGCTTGCTTTCCATCGCCTGCGCGAACGCGCATCTTGCCGCTGTTCCCTGCCCTTTGGACCCATCCTCTCGGACAGGGATCCTCCGGTCCGCTTTGCCGTTCCGGTCCGTCCTGCAAGCAGGCGCTTCCTGTTCGGCTCAGCCTTCGGTTATGCGGCGCCTGCTGGTTCGGGCCGCATGGGCCTGGCAGTCGCTGGTGCCGTTGCCGCCTGCTGCGCGTTGCCGCGCTTCGGGCTGCTGCGGGCGTGTTTCCTTCCTCGCTCCTTCGGGCAGCGCTCCCTCGGGCGCCGCGCTTGCGCGCCTTGCCTTCGGACGGACCGTCCCGCCGGTCGAAAAAGGGCCCTTCCGCACGTTCTGGCGTGCTGCCCCTCGCGCCGCTTCTGCTGGATCGTGCCCCCGGTCTTCCGACCATCGGCCTTGCCGCATCCGCCTTGCTTCGGGACGCCATTCCGGCATCCGGAACCGGTCTTTCCGGTCTGCAATCCGCCCTTTCCAAAGCGCGCATCAGCACGCCGGAACCGGTTTCAATGCAAACTTTTCAGCCCAGTCCGATCAGAAAATTTCCGCTTTCATATCAGTGCCTTGCGGCCTTCTCTTCACGCTTCATTTCCCTCTCGGCAGGACCGATGCTGCGCCTCGTTCCTGAGTCGCACAAGCGCAAAAATGCGAAGTTATCCACAGGCAGCCCAAGGACTGGTGGACAACTTCGCAAGCCGCGAAAAAGGCCTCAGATTTTGATTTGGACCGCCTCAGTACCCGCGCTGCGCCAGCAGGCGCAGGCGTTTAACGGTCCCTCTGCGCCAGCAGGCGCAACCGGAGCGCGTTGAGCTTGATGAAGCCCGCCGCGTCCTTCTGGTCATAGGCGCCGGCATCATCCTCGAACGTCACGTGGCGTTCGGAATAGAGGCTGTCAGCCGATTTGCGGCCCACGACCGAGGCGTTGCCCTTGTAGAGCTTCAGCCGCACGGTGCCGTTCACGCGGGCCTGGCTGTGATCGATGGCGGCCTGCAGCATCTCGCGCTCCGGGCTGAACCAGAAGCCGTTGTAGATGAGCTCGGCATATTTGGGCATCAGCTCGTCCTTGAGGTGCGCTGCGCCCCGGTCCAGCGTGATGCTTTCGATGCCGCGATGCGCCCGGGCGTAGATCTCGCCGCCTGGCGTTTCGTACATCCCGCGGCTCTTCATGCCGACGAAGCGGTTCTCGACCAGATCGAGGCGGCCGATGCCATGCTTGCGGCCCAGATCATTGAGCGCGGCAAGCAGCGTGGCGGGCGACATCGCCTCGCCATTCAGGGCAACGCCGTCGCCCTTGGCGAAATCGATGGTGATGTATTCGGGCGTGTCCGGCGCGTCCTCGGGGTTGACCGTGCGGCTGTAGACGTAGTCTGGCGTCTCCTGCCACGGATCTTCCAGCACTTTGCCTTCGGACGAAGTGTGGAGCAGGTTCGCGTCGGTCGAGAACGGGCTTTCGCCGCGCTTGTCCTTGGGGACGGGAATCTGGTGCTCTTCGGCCCAGGCGATGAGCGCGGTGCGGCTGGTGAGATCCCATTCGCGCCAAGGGGCGATGACCTTGATGCCCGGCTCCAGCGCATAGGCGGAAAGTTCGAAGCGCACCTGATCGTTGCCTTTGCCGGTGGCGCCGTGGGCGACGGCATCGGCACCGGTTTCGCGGGCAATCTCGATCAGGCGCTTGGAAATGAGGGGGCGCGCGATCGAGGTGCCGAGCAGGTAATCACCTTCATAGCGGGCATTGGCGCGCATCATCGGGAAGACGAAATCGCGCACGAATTCTTCGCGCAAGTCGTCGATGTAGATGTGCTCCGCCTTGACGCCCATCAGCTCGGCCTTGGCGCGGGCAGGGGCGAGCTCTTCGCCTTGACCGAGATCGGCTGTGAAGGTGACGACCTCGCAGTCGTAGGTCACCTGCAGCCACTTGAGGATGACGCTGGTATCGAGACCGCCGGAGTAGGCGAGGACGACGCGCTTGATATCGGAGCGCTTGGTATCGGACATGGCAGCCAGCTTCCCGTGGAAAGGGTGAGAATGGCGCGGCGGCTAGCAGGGCGGACGCCCCGGTGCAACCGCTGTGCTGGCTCCATGCGGCTTGGCGGTCAGAGGATCAGGTTTTCCTCGGCGATGATCGTGGGCAGGCGGATTTCCAGATCGGCTTCACCGTCGCCATCGACGTCACC
>JBIPOH010000047.1:0-14728 GCA_044379435.1 Novosphingobium sp. | reverse complement strand
AACCTCATTTCCAACTTCACGCTGATGCACCATGTCGTGCCGATCATGAAGGCGCAAGGCTCGGGCTATGTGCTCAATGTCTCGTCCTACTTCGGCGGCGAAAAGTACCTCGCGGTCGCTTATCCCAACCGGGCCGACTACGCTGCGTCCAAATCGGGCCAGCGCGCGATGGTGGAATCGATGGCGCGCTACCTCGGACCGGAAGTGCAGTTCAACGCGATTGCCCCCGGCCCGGTCGATGGCGACCGGCTTGCGGGCACGGGCGGCAAGCCCGGCCTGTTCGAGCGGCGCGGCAAGCTGATCCTTGGAAACAAGCGCTTGAACGCGATCCACGCCGCGGCAGTGAAATCGCTGCGCCGGGGCGTGCGGGTGGAGGCGCTGCTTGGCCGCCTTGCCCGCAACGACACGGTGCGCATGTCGCACGATACCAACAACCCGCGCGAAATCCGCGAGCTGGCGCTGGCCTGCGCGCGCGAGGGTGACGGCCTGTGTACCTGGGACCGCTACCTGATGACGCCGGACATCGCGGCCAAGCTCGTCGGCCGCCTGCGCGGAGCAGGCTATTTCCTCGATTCCCCCGAATGGGCCGAGCGGCCTGACACCTACGAGGCCAACAGCGGCTGGCTGCTCAAGACCCCGCCCGAAGACGAGCCCTTCCAGCCCGCCGACAAGATCGCGGTGGAGGCCAAGAAAGTCGGCACCGGCGTCCTTTCGCAGTTGTTCCTCGGCAAGATGCCGACCGAAACCGACGTCGCGCAGGCGACCGTGTTCTTCCTCGCCGACCGCGCCGTTTCGGGCGAGACGTTCATGCCCTCGGGCGGTCTCAGCGTTGAACGCTCGACCACCGAGCGCGAACTGTTCGGCAGCCCCAAGCAGGAACGGCTCGATCAGATGCGCGGGCGCACGGTGTGGATCATCGGTGAGCACCTCACTGATTACATTGCCGAAACCGCCCGCGCCTTCATCAGCGAATGCCATGTTGCGCGCGTGGTGCTGATGAGCGGGACGGCAGACGCCTACGCCGCCTTTGCCGCTCAGCTCGACGATATCGAAGGCGCCCCGATCGAGCACGTATCGCTGGAAGGCGGGGTCGAGGCGGCAATGGACGCGGCGCTCACGCAGTGGGGCCATCCCACCACGATCGTCTCCACGCCGCTGCAGCCCCTGCCGACGCGGTTGTTCGCCACCGAGGCGCTCCTCACGCCGGAAGAGTTCCGCACGCTGGTGGCGGACAACCTCACCACGCACTTCCGCGTGGCGCGCAAGGCCTCGCTCTATGACGATTGCCAGCTGGTGCTCGTCTCGCCCGACGTGCCGATGGGCGACAAGAGCCCGGCCTTTGCGCTTGCCAACTTCATCAAGACCACGCTGCATTCCTTCACCGCAACGCTCGCGGTGGAGAACGAGCGGCTGGTGCACGGCACGCCGGTCAACCAGATCAACCTCACCCGCCGCGTCCGTTCGGAAGAGCCGCGCGATCTGGATGAGCATCTGGAAGAAGTGAAGCGCTTCGCCCGCGCCGTGCTGCTCGTTGGCACCCCCCTCCCCGATGCCGAAGATTCGCGCTATCGTGCGCGGATCTATCGCGGGATGTCGATGACAGTTTGATGGAATACTTATCGTTCGAAAAGCCGATTGAAGCTCTCGCGAAGCGCGCTGCCGCGCTGCGCGGGGGCATCGGCGGCGAGGCCGGGGCGAGCGAGGCTGAGGCCCTGATGCTCGACGAGCGGGCGCACCGCCAGCTAGCCGATCTCTACGCGCGCCTCACCCCTTGGCAGCGTACGCAAGTGGCGCGGCACCCGCAACGGCCCCACTTCGTGCATTATGTGCAGGGGCTGTTCGAGGATTTCCTGCCGCTGGGCGGTGACCGGCTCTATGGCAACGATCAGGCGATCATCGGCGGCTTTGCCCGGCTCGGCGGGCGTCCGGTCATGGTCATCGGCCATGCCAAGGGCGAAGACACGACAACGCGCCTGAAGCACAATTTCGGCATGGCGCGGCCCGAAGGGTATCGCAAGGCGATCCGCCTGATGGACATGGCCGACCGGTTCAGGCTACCCGTCATTACGCTGGTCGATACGCCGGGCGCCTTTCCCGGGGTCGACGCCGAAGCGCGCGGACAGGCTGAGGCTATCGCGCGCAGCACGGAAAAGTGCCTTGAACTCGGCGTGCCGCTGGTCGCGGTGATCGTGGGCGAAGGCGGCTCGGGCGGCGCGGTCGCGCTGGCCAGCGCCAACCGCGTGCTGATGCTCGAACATTCGGTCTATTCGGTCATCTCGCCCGAAGGCTGCGCCTCGATCCTGTGGCGCGGCGCGAACCGTGCGCCCGATGCAGCCGAGGCGATGAAGATGACCGCGCCTGATCTCATGCAACTCGGCATCATTCATCGCGTGATCTACGAACCCGTCGGCGGCGCGCACCGCAATCATGCCGAGACGATCAAGCGGCTCGGCACCGCGCTGCGCGCCGAACTGGCCGACCTCACGCCGCTGACCTCCGACGAACTGCGCGCCGATCGATGGTCGTTCTTCATGAAGCTGGGTTCGATGTGACGTGATCGAGAACGAGCGTGATGGCCGCGAAGTGCTGGAAGCCATGCGCGGCGGGCCAGGCAGCGTCACGGTCCGCCACTTCCGGTTCGGCGGCAAGGGCGCGCCCACCCGTTTCCTGATCCTCGAAATCCCGCCCGGCGCGGCAGAGGGCAGCCATGTCCACTATGCCGACGACCGCAACGGCATGGGGGCCTATGAAGAGTTCTACTATATCATCTCCGGCCGCGGCCTCGCCACGCTCGGCGATGAGGCGGTCCCGGTCGCCGCCGGCGATTACTGGCACGCGCCGCTGGGCATGGCGCGCGGCCTTGCCAATGCCGATGCGCAGGCCATGCTCAAAGTGCATCTCACCGTGGTACTGCGCGAGCCGGTTTGCGGCTGATCACCGGCCGCTCGTTCAGCCCCGTGACTCATCCGGGCGCGGCACGCTATCTTAGCGTCGGTGTGGGCGAGTGCCTGCGCATGGCTGGCCCTAATCGCCGCAAACCCGAAGGAACCCCCGCATGAAGCTCGCCACGTTTACCGCCGCTGGGCAAGCCCGAACCGGCATCGTCGTCGGGGACCGGATCATCGAGACCGGAGTCGGCGGCACAATGATCGATCTCATCCGCGATTGGGACGTGCTGAAGGACGGCCTTGCGGCAAGAGCAGCGGCTGGCGGCGGCATTCCGCTGGGTGAGGTGACGCTTGAAGCCCCGATCCAGCGACCTGGCAAGATCTTCGCCATCGGCCTCAACTATGCCGATCATATCGCGGAATCCAACATGCAGACCCCTGAACGGCAAATCTGGTTCACCAAGGCGCAAACCAGCGTCAACGCGCCTTTTGCCGATATCGAAATCGCCAGGGGCACGACGACAACCGACTACGAAGTCGAACTCGTCGCCGTGATCGGCAAGGGCGGCAAGCATCTGGCCGCGGCCGATGCGGCAGACGCGATCTTCGGGTACTGCGTGGGCAACGACGTAACCGAGCGCATGTGGCAGCACGCATCGCCGCAATGGTCCTTGGGCAAGAGCTTTGACACCCACGCTCCGATGGGGCCGTGGATCGTCACGGCGGACGAAGTAGGCGATCCTCATGCGCTGGGCCTGCGCTGCTTCATCAATGGCAAAAAGCGGCAGGATTCCCATACCTCCCACCTCGTTTTCAATGTGTGGAGCCAAGTCGAGCACCTCTCCGTAGGCATGACGCTGGAGCCGGGCGATTGCCTGTTCACCGGCACCCCCGGCGGGGTCGGCGCCGCAATGGATCCGCGCCAGTTCCTGAAACCGGGCGATGTGGTGCGCTGCGAGATCGATGGCCTTGGCGCGATCGAGGCCGCCGTGGTCGCGGAAGGCTGAGCCAGTGCGCATCCTGATCATCGGAGCAACCGGCAACAGCGGGCTGGCGCTGACCAGAGCGGCGCTGGCGCGCGGTCTGGAAGTGACCGCCTATGTGCGCAGCGCCGGGAAACTGCAGGCCTTGCTGGGCCAGGAACAGACGCCGGGACTGACGATCCGCACCGGCACGCTCGCCGATCACGCCGCCCTGGCAAGCGCGATGGCGGGGCAAGACGCGGTGATCAACGCGGCGGGAAATGCCACGATCGATCCCGATTTCGGGCCTATGGTCCAATCGGTGATCGCGCTGGCCGAAGAGGCGCTGGGCGCGGGCGGGAGGCTCTGGCTGTTTGGCGGCGCAGCGGCGCTCGATGTGCCGGGATTTGGCCTGCGGGCAGCCGATTTGCCGCTGATCCCCAAAGTCTACCAGCAGCATCTTCTCAATCTGGCGCGCATTTCGGCAACGCCGCTGGACTGGTCGATGCTCTGCCCAGGGCCGATGGTCAGCGCGCCATCCGGCCAGCCGGGTACAGAACTGAGGATCAGCGCCGACTGCTGGCCGGTCGAGGGGCCCACGCCGGGCGGGCTGTTCAGGACGATCCGCATCCTGAAAGCCTTCAAGCAGCGTATGCCGGAAATGATCGTGACTTATGAAGACGCAGCCCGCGTGATCCTGGACAATCTTGCGCCGGGCGGCCCCTTCATGGGCAAACGTGTCGGCCTTGCGCTGCCGCCGGGCCAGCGCGGCGCCAAGCCGGGGGCCTTTTGAGCGGCGCGCCGCGAACTGGCCGCCGCAGGGCAAGCTGCAACCGGTCTTGAGCCACCCGCGCCCCTCGCCTAAGCGGGACGCCGGCACCAGTCAGGCCGTAAGGGAGCAGCGCGAAAATGCAGGTGCGGCAGGATCAGGTGCCATGTGATCAGAGCTGGGTCCACTGGGCCATCCAGCGGATCGAGGCCGACTATGCCCGATCTGCCGATACGCACCTTTTGCCCGTCCCCCTCCCCGCGCTGCCCCGCATCGCGATCTACCTCAAGGACGAGAGCAGCCACCCGACCGGCAGCCTCAAGCACCGCCTCGCCCGCTCGCTGTTCCTCCACGCGCTGTGCAGTGGCTGGATCGGGCCGGAAACGACAGTTGTCGAAGCCTCGTCCGGCTCTACCGCCGTGTCCGAGGCCTATTTCGCGCGGATGCTCGGCCTGCCGTTCGTGGCGGTGATCCCTGAGCGCACCGCACGCGAAAAGATCGCGGCGATCGAGGCGCTGGGCGGCAAGTGCCATCCCGTCGAGGATCCCGGCACCGTGCAGGCCGTGGCGGCACAGCTGGCGGCGGAATGCGGCGGGCATCATATCGACCAGTTCACCTTTGCCGAGCGCGCGACCGACTGGCGCGGCAACAACAATATCGCCGAAAGCATTTTCACGCAGATGCGGCGCGAACCGCATCCCGTGCCAACGTGGATCGTGTGCGGCGCGGGCACGGGCGGCACTTCGGCCACGATGGGCCGGTTCCTGCGCTATTATCGCCACCCCACGCAGCTGTGCCTTGCCGATCCGGAGGCGTCCGCGTTTCACCGCCACTGGCATGACCGCACCGCGCGCAGCGGCAGCGGCGCACCGTGCCATGTCGAAGGCATTGGCCGCCCACGCGTCGAACCCTCGTTCGTTCCCAGCGTGATCGACCGCGCCGAAGTGGTGAGCGATGCTGCCTCCATCGGCGCCGCCCGCGCGCTTTCGCGGCATCTCGGCCGCCGGGTGGGCGGCTCCACTGGCACCAACCTTGTCGCCTGCGCACGTATCGCCAGCGAAATGGCGGCGCGCGGGGAAGACGGGGCCATCGTCTCGATCCTGTGCGATTCGGGCGAACGCTATGCCTCGACGCTCTACAACGACGATTGGCTGGCGGCGCAAGGGCTCGATGTTAGCGCGCATGAAGCGCGTATGGCACGCTTCCTGAGCGAAGGCTGCTGGGCGGAATGACGGCAGGCGGTTGGCATTTCTGGATCGATCGGGGCGGCACGTTCACCGATATCGTTGCGCGCGCGCCGGATGGCGGGCTCCAAACCGCCAAGCTGCTGAGCGAAAACCCCGGTCACTATGCCGATGCCGCCACGGCAGGCATCCGCCGCATTCTGGGCTTAGCTCCCAGCATCGCGATCCCGCCGGGCAGCATCGCCGAAGTGCGCATGGGCACCACGGTGGCCACCAATGCTCTGCTGGAGCGCAAGGGCGAGCCGGTACTGCTGCTGATCACCGCCGGTTTTGCCGATCTCCTCGCGATGGGCCACACCGCCCGGCCGCGCCTGTTCGATCTCGACGTGCGGCTGCCCGAGGCGCTCTTCGCAGCGGTGGAAGAAGTGGGCGGGCGCGTCGCGGCGGATGGCGCCTTGCTCGCGCCGCTGGACGAGGATGCCGTGCGCGCCGCGCTGGCCGGCTACCGCGCGGCGGGCCTTTGCGCCTGCGCCATCGCGCTGATCCACGGCTGGCGCTACCCGGACATGGAAGCGCGCATCGCCGCCCTCGCCGTGGAGGCCGGCTTCACGCAAGTGACCGCCAGCCACGCCGCGAGCAGCGCCATCGGCCTTGTCGCGCGCGGGCGCACCGCGCTGGTTGATGCCTATCTCTCGCCCGTGCTGCGCGAATACACGGGCCGCGTCACCGCCGATCTTGGCGCAGAAACGCCGCTAGCGTTCATGCGCTCGGACGGCGGGCTCAGCGCAGCGGCGGATTTCCATGGCCGCGATGCCATCCTCTCCGGCCCGGCAGGCGGCATCGTCGGCGCGGCGCGCACGGCTGAAAGCGCCGGTTTTCCGCGCATCGTCGCCTTCGACATGGGCGGTACGTCCACCGATATCGCGCTCTATGCAGGCGCGTTCGAACGCACGTTCGAGGCGCAGATTACCGGGGCCGATATCCGCGCGCCTATGCTCGCCATCGATACCATCGCGGCGGGCGGCGGCTCGATCCTGAGCTTCGATGGCGCGCGCATTCGCGTTGGCCCGGAAAGCGCAGGCGCCGATCCCGGCCCCGCCTGCTATCGGCGCGGCGGACCGCTAACGCTGACCGACGCCAATGTCATGCTGGGCAAGATCAACCCGGCCCATTTCCCCGCGATCTTCGGCCCCGGTGGCGACCAGCCGCTCGATGCCGAAGTGGTCGCCGCGCGCTTTGCCGATCTGGCCGCGCAGATGGGCGGCGCGCGCAGCCCTGAACAGGTGGCAGAGGGCTTCCTCGCGGTCGGCGTCGCCGCGATGGCCGCTGCGATCCGCCGTCTGGCGCTGGGGCGCGGGATCGATGTGCGCGGCCATGTGCTGCAATGCTTCGGGGGCGCGGGCGGGCAGCACGCCTGCCTCGTCGCGGCAGAGCTTGGGATGCGCGAGGTGCTGATCCACCCCTTGGCGGGCGTGCTCTCCGCGCTGGGCATGGGCCTTGCCCGCCGCAGCGCGCTGCGCACCGCCATGGTGGAGCAGCCGCTGGACGATGCCGCCGAAGCCCGGATTGCCGCACAGTGCGCGGCACTGGGCGAAGAGGCGCAGGCCGAGCTCGCCGCAGCCGCAACGCAAACCACCTGCACGGTACGCCTGCGCTATGCAGGAACCGATACCGCGCTCGGCGTTCCGCATGGCCCCATCGCGGCCATGCGCACAGCGTTCGAGCGCGAGCACATGGCCCGCTTCGGCTATAGCGAGGCGGGCCGGGACCTGATCGTGGCCGAACTCGTCGTCGAAGTCGTGGCGGCGCAGGATACGCCTTTCGCCATGCCGCAAGCGGCAAGCCGCACGCTGGCCACTCCGCCGGCCACTCCGATTGACCACACCCTGCTCTGGGGCGACGGCAAGGCGCATCAGGCCCCCGTTTGGGACCGCGCGAAACTTGGCATCGGCACCGAGATCACTGGCCCCGCGATGATCCGCGAAGGTCTCGCCACCACGATTGTCGAGCCGGGCTGGCGCGCCAAAGTGCTGCGGCAAGGCGAACTGCTGCTGACCGCCGATGCGCCTGAATCTGCGAGCGCTTTGCCGGTCTCTGCTCAGTCCCGCCCCGATCCCGTCCTCCTCGAACTCTACGCCGCACGCTTCATGGCGCTGGCCGAGCAGATGGGCGAAGTGCTGCGCAGCACCGCCACCAGCGTCAACATGCGCGAACGGCTCGATTTCTCCTGCGCGGTGTTCGATGGCACGGGCCAACTGATCGCCAATGCGCCGCATGTGCCGGTCCACCTCGGCGCGATGGGGCAAAGCGTGCGCGCGATCATGGCCGCGCGCGGGGAGGATTTGCGCCCCGGAGACGCCTTCGTCCTCAACAACCCCTATAATGGCGGCACCCACCTGCCGGACGTCACCGTCATCACCCCCGTCTTCGCAGCCGATCACGCCGCTCCCATCGCTTTCGTCGCCAATCGCGGCCACCATGCGGATATCGGCGGCACCACCCCCGGCTCCAGCCCGCCGCACGCGACCACGCTGGCCGAAGAAGGCGTGGTGCTGGATAACGTGCTGCTCGTGCGCGGCGGCGTCCTCGATGAAGCGGGGATGCGCCGTCTGCTGACGGAAGCCCCATGGCCTGCGCGCAATCCCGATGCCAATCTGGCCGATCTCAAGGCGCAAGTCGCCGCCAACATGGCAGGGGCCCGCGATCTTGCCGCGCTGATCGAACGCAACGGCTTGCCCGAAGTCCAAGCCTATATGGCTCACGTGCTCGATAACGGTGAAGCGGCAGTGCGCGCCGTGCTGGCGCGGCTCCAAGGCGGCTTGTTCGAGACGCGGCTGGATGATGGCCGCCCTCTCAAGGTTGCCGTCACCATCGATCAGGCCGCAGGCACCGCCCGCATCGATTTCACCGGCACCGGCGCGCAGGACAGCGGCAATTTCAACGCGCCTGCCGCCGTCACCCGCGCGGTCGTGCTCTATGCCCTGCGCGCGCTGGTCGGGCGCGACATTCCGCTCAACGATGGCTGCCTGCGCCCGGTCGAACTGGTCATTCCCAAAGGCTCGCTGCTCGATCCGGACCCGGGCCGCGCCGTCGTCGCGGGCAATACCGAGATCAGCCAGCAGGCGCTGAATGCTGTGCTCGCAGCCTTCGGGGCCTGCGCCGCCGCGCAAGGAACGATGAACAACTTCCTCTTCGGCAATGCCCGCCACCAGTATTACGAAACCATTGGCGGCGGCATGGGCGCAGGGCCGGGCTGGCATGGCGCGGGGCCGGTGCAGTGCCACATGACCAACACCCGCATCACCGATCCCGAAGTCCTCGAAACCCGCCTGCCCGTGCGCCTCGAACGGTTCGGCGTGCGGCATGGCTCGGGCGGCGCGGGCCACTGGCGCGGCGGCGACGGCGCGGTGCGCGCCGTCCGCGCGCTGGAGCCGATGACCGCAACGCTTGTCTCCTCCGCGCGCGAAGTGGCCCCCTTCGGCATGGCGGGCGGCGAGGCAGGCGCACCGGGCCGGCAGTGGATCGAACGCGCCGATGGCCGGATCGAGGCCATCGCAGGCCGGGCAGAAGCGGCGCTCGAAACCGGCGACATGCTGGTGATCGAAACGCCAGGGGGAGGCGGCTGGGGGGCGGAGCTTACCAGGGTATGATAAGCTGCTTGCCGTCCCAGTTTTCCGCCTCGTGCCGCGCGCGGGCATACATGCTGCGGATGATCTCGCTTTCGGGATAGAGCTCGATCATGTGCCCCATCGTTTCGCGCGCATCGATATAGCAGATCTGCGCCCCGAAGCTGACCACGAACTCGCTCGCCACCGGCATCCCGGCGGCCACATAGCGGTCCCGCGTGCCCTCATAGTCCGCGCAGAACATCGCCATATGGTGGATGCCTTGCTGGCCATTGGGATACATGTCGTGAAACGCGCTCGGCCCGGTGGAAACCAGCTCGACCAGTTCGATATTGACGTCACCACTCTGCACGAAGACGCCGCGAATGCGGATCGGATCAGCCGGCTGCCCGCGATAGACGTGGTTATCCAGCACCCCGTTTCCACCGCCGATGAACGGCCCCATGCCAAACAGCCGGTTATAGCGCGCGCAGGCCGCCTCAAGATTATCCACCACATGGCAGACCTGAATGAACGCGCCGCTGGGTATGGTCATGGCAGGTGCTCTCCCTTGTGCTTTGCACGGGTTCTGCGCCGCCGCCATGCCAAATACAACTGCCGCATTGCCAGCGAAATTGAGGCTTGCCGCAAACCGCCTGCCGCCCGATGAAGAGCCAAGAAGCGCAAAGCCGCTCCATGAGGATGCCTGCCATGACCACCCGCCATCTCGTCGATCCAGACTTCCTGCCGCTGATCGATCTGCTGCCCGGCAACGCCTTCACCCGCGAAGCCCTGCCCGCGATCCGCGTCGAATCCGAAAACCGCTTTGCCTTCGTCGGCGCACCGCCCATCGCGCCGGAGATCAAGGTGATTGAGGGCGAAGGCGGCCCGCTGGAAGTCTACTGGTACGATCCCTCCCCCGGCACCACTGGCCGCGCTGCCCTGCTCCATGTCCACGGCGGCGGCATGGTGATCGGCTCGGCCCGCTCGATGCAGCAAGGACCATCGGGCATGGCGGCCGCGCTGGGCATTCCGGTCGCCTCGGTGGAATACCGGCTCGCGCCCGAAGCCCCCTTCCCCGCGCCGCAAAACGATTGCTACGCGGCGCTCCAGTGGCTGGCCGCCAGCGCCGATGCGCTGGGTATTGATGCCGCACGCATCGGCGTGATCGGCGAAAGCGCAGGCGGCGGGCTGGCGGCAGCCACCGCGCTGATGGCCCGCGATCTGGGCGGCCCGGCACTGGCCGCGCAGTTCCTGACCTATCCCATGCTCGATCATCGCACCGGCGGCGAGGCCTGCCCTTATGCCAATCCGGTGACGGGCGAATTCGTGTGGACCCGCGCGCACAACCAGTTCGGCTGGGAAGCCCTGCGCGGCGATTATGCGGCAGACGATGACCGCAAGGGCTGGTTCTCACCCACGCTTGCCGAAGACCTGTCCGGCCTGCCGCCCACGTGGATCGGCACCGGCAGCCTCGATCTGTTTCTGGACGAAGACCTCGATTACGCGCTGCGTCTGGTAAAGGCGGGCGTGCCGGTGGAGCTGCATTCCTACCCCGGCGCGATCCATGCCTTCAACGCGATGACCGAAGCTGCCACCGCCAAGGCCTTCACCCGCGACATGCTGGGCGCGATCGCGCGGATGCTGGGGGTATGAGACTCAGCACTGGATACCATTACGAAAACTGAGGCCTGCCCCGATTTTCAGAAATCGGCACAATTCGTCATTCCAATCAGTCACTGCCCGATTAAGGTCGCGCCCAAAATCGGATGAGGAAGCCCACATGAATTTCGAGACGTTCATCACTTGCGCCGTGACGGGCTCGGGCAACACCGCTGACAAGCATCCGGGCCTGCCGATCACGCCCGCGCAAATCGCCGATGCCGCGATCGAGGCCGCGAAGGCCGGCGCCGCCATCGCGCATATCCACGTGCGCGATCCCGAAACCGGAAAAGGCAGCCGCGATGTGGCGCTCTACCGCGAAGTGGTCGAACGCATCCGCGCGAGCGATACCGACGTGGTGATCAACCTGACGGCAGGCATGGGCGGCGATATCGTGTTCGGCCCGGGCGAGAACCCCTTCCCGCTCGATGTTTCGGGCACCGACATGGTCGGCCCGATGGAGCGGCTGCTCCATGTGCAGGAATTGCTGCCCGAAATCTGCACGCTCGATTGCGGCACGATGAACTTTGCCGAAGCCGATTACGTGATGACCAACACGCCCGGCATGTTGCGCACGATGGCCGCCGAAGTGCAGCGCCTTGGCGTGCGGCCTGAACTGGAAGTGTTCGATACCGGGCACCTCGTGTTCGTGAAGGAAATGATCCGTGATGGGCTGCTGGATGATCCGGTGATGATCCAGCTGTGCATGGGCATCCCCTATGGCGCGCCGGATGATCCGCTCACCACCATGGCGATGGTCCACCAGCTACCGCCGGGCGCGGTGTTCAGCGGCTTCTCCATTGGCCGCAATCAGCTGCCGTTCGTGGCGATGGCCGCGCTCGCGGGCGGCAACGTGCGCGTGGGGCTGGAGGACAACCTCTATCTCGGGCGCGGCCAGCTGGCCACCAACGGCGACCTGACGCAGCGCGCCGTGCAGATCCTCACCGGCATGGGCGCGCGCATTCTCACGCCCGCCGAAGTGCGCACCAAGCTCAAGCTCACCAAGCGCTGAAGGACGGACGATGACCGCACAAATCCATAAGGTCGGCATCGTCGGTGGCGGCGTGATCGGCGCAGGCTGGGCCGCGCGCTTCGTGCTCAATGGCATCGACGTTTCGATCTTCGATCCCGATCCCGAGGTGGAGCGCAAGACCGCCGCCGTCATCGCCAATGCCCGCCGCGCGCTCACTCGTCTGTTTGGCCATGCCCTGCCCGCCGAAGGCAAGGTCACGTTCGCGGCCAGCATTGCCGAGGCGGTGCGCGAGGCCGATTTCATTCAGGAAAGCCTGCCCGAGCGCGAGGACCTCAAGATCCGCCTGCTCGCGGAAATGGACGCCGCCATGCCCGCTCATGCGGTGATCGGCTCGTCCACTTCAGGCCTGCTGCCGACGAAGCTGCAATCGGGCATGGCGCGGCCCGACCGGCTCGTCGTCGGCCACCCGTTCAATCCGGTCTATCTCCTCCCGCTCGTCGAAGTGTGCGGCGGCGATCAGACCAGCCAGCAGACCAAGGACATTGCCGCTGCCGTCTACGAGCGGATCGGCATGAAGGTGCTGCGCGTCCAGAAGGAGATAGACGGCTTCATCGCCGACCGCCTGATGGAAGCGGTGTGGCGCGAAGCGCTGTGGCTGATCAACGACGGGATCGCCACGGCCTCGGAAATCGACGACGCGATCCGCTTTGGTGCGGGCATGCGCTGGTCTTTCATGGGCACGTTCCTCGTCTACCGGCTCGCAGGCGGAGAGGACGGCATGCGCCATTTCCTTCACCAGTTCGGCCCTTCGATGGAATGGCCGTGGACCAAGCTGATCGGCCCCAAACTGACGGACGAGTTGATCGACACGATTTCGCGCCAGTCCGACGAGCAGGCGGGCGGCATTGACCTGCGCACCTACGAAAAGCTGCGCGACGATTGCCTTGTCGATCTGACCCATGCGCTCGAACGCAACGATTTTGCCGCTGGCCAGATCGCCCGCGCGCACCGGGCAAGGCTTGCGGCTGCGGGCGAAAGCGATGGCCCCGCGATCGGCAGCGTGCTGGATGACGGGCGGATGCTCACCATCGCCACCCCCGTCCAGCCGGAATGGATCGACTACAACCAGCACCTGACCGAATACTGCTACCTCAAGCTGTTTGGGGACGGGACCGACGTCGTGCTCGCCGCCATCGGCGCGGGCGCCGACTATGTCGCGGCAGGCCATTCCTGGTACACGGTCGAGACGCATATCCGCCACCTCGGGCAGGCGCGGCTGGGTGACAGCGTGGCCGTGCGCACCCGCGTGCTGGCCTGCGATGGCAAGCGGCTCCACCTGTTCCACGAAATGGTGCGCGGGGCCGAGGAGGCGGTCATCGCCACGGCCGAACACATGCTCGTCCATGTCGATGCAGCGGCGGAAAAATCGGCTCCTGCGCCCGATGCGATGCACAAGGCGGCCATGGTCCTCGTCGCAGGGCAAGCCCATCTGCCGACGCCGGATGGCATGGGCCGCCAGATCCGGATGCCGGGCTAGCGGCGCAGGCTTCAAGGGGGAGACGCACACCACATGGCCTTGGTTGAAAGCCGCTCGATCGATTACGTCCCCCTCGCCGAACGGCGCGGCAAAGTGCATCATCTCTGGCCCGTGTGGTTCATGGGCGATGCGCATCTTGCCACGCTCGCCACCGGGGCGATCAGTGTGGTCGGCGGGCTTGACCTGTTCTGGTCGACCCTTGCGGTGATCGGCGGCTGCGCGCTGGGCACGGTGCTGATGGCGCTGCACTGCACGCAGGGGCCGCACCTCGGCTTGCCGCAAATGATCCAGTCGCGCCCGCAGTTCGGCTATATCGGCGCGCTCCTGGTGTGGATCGTGGCGCTGTTCACCTACATCGGCTTCAACGCGCTCAACCAGTCGCTCGCCGCCAGCACCTTGCACGAACTTGTCGGCCTGCCCGAAGCGCCCGCGATCATCGGCTTCGGCCTTGTCGCCGCGCTGGTCGCAGGCATCGGCTATGACATCATCCACAAGACCCAGCGCGTGCTCGCCTACATCATGCTGGCGGCGCTGGCGGTCTACACCGTGGGCTTCTTCACCGCGTTCGATCTGGGTGCACTGCTCCAGCCGGGCGAATTCAAGTCCACCCTGTTTCTCGTCCAGTTCTTCGCGGCGGCCGGCTATCAGCTGAGCTGGTCGATCTATGTCTCGGACTATTCGCGCTATCTCCCGCGCGACGTGGGCATCAAATCGTCCTTTCTGTGGACGTTCTGCGGCGCGTTCATCGGCGGCACGTGGATGATGCTGGTGGGCGCCTTTGCGGGCGCGACCTTCACCGATCCCGATATCGTCGTGGCCCTGCGCCGCAGTGCCGATGCCATGTTCGGCGGCTTTGGCCTGTTCATGCTTGCCAGCAGCTTCTTCGGCCTCATCACCATCACGTCGCTCAATCTCTACGGCTCCTCACTCACGCTCCTCAGCGTGATCGACAGCGTGCGGCCGATCCGGACGGGCGCATCGGCACGCCTTGCCGCGCTCATCGTCTGCCTCATCGCCTCGCTGTCGCTCTCGCTGGCGATGGGCGACAACGTGATCCACGGGTTCGAGGCGTTTCTCGGTGTGCTGATCTACCTCTTCACGCCCTGGACCGCGATCAACCTTGCGGACTTCTTCTTCGTGCGGAAAGG
>JBIPOH010000290.1:0-4381 GCA_044379435.1 Novosphingobium sp. | reverse complement strand
CCGAGGCCCGACTTTTCCATCAGCAGCGCATAGAACTGGGGCTCGATCGAGCCCAGCGCGATCCACTTGCCGTCGCTGGTTTCATACGTGTCATAGAAGTGCGCACCGCCGTCGAGCAGATTGGTGCCGCGTTCGTCCTTCCACTGGCCATTGCCGAAGAAGGTCCAGGTCATGGCCGAAATGATCGCCGCGCCATCGACCATCGCGCAATCGATCACCTGCCCCTTGCCGGTGCGCTGCGCCGAAAGCACGCCCGCCAGCACGCCGAACGCCATGACCATGCCGCCGCCGCCGAAATCACCCACGGCATTGACCGGGAACTGGGGCTTGCCGCCCGCCGCGCCATACGTGTGGAGCGCGCCGGCCAGTGCGATGTAGTTGATATCGTGGCCCGCCAGCGGCGCCATCGGGCCATCCTGCCCCCAGCCGGTCATGCGGCCATAGACCAGCCGCGGATTGTCGGCGAGCAGCACGTCCGGCCCCAGCCCCAGCCGCTCCATCACGCCCGGGCGATAGCCCTCGATGATCGCGTCGGCCTCTTTCACCATCTCGCGGATGCGTGCAATCGAGGCGGGATCCTTGAGATCGAGCTCGATCCGCACGCGGTTGCGATTGAGGATATCACGGTTGCCGGCATCGCCCACGCGGCCGCCCTTGGAAGGCCGGTCGATGCGGATCACCTTGGCGCCGTGGTCGGCCAGCATCATGCAGGCAAACGGCCCCGGCCCGATCCCGGCGAACTCCAGAACCGTCAAACCTTCCAGCGCACCAGCCATCACACACCCCGTTTGTTTTAACCGTTCAATTGAAACGAGGTTTGCCGCGCGTTTGCGCCCCTGTCGAGACTTATTGTCGTGACTTATTGCGACCCAGCGGGTTGTCCGCGTGCTTCCAGCGCCCGAGAAACCGCCGCGTAGGCATCGCGCCGCGGTCCGCCCGCCCAAGCGGTTGCCAGCAGCCTCATCGCCAGCAGACTCTGCGGGTTCTGCGCCAGATAGCGCGCCGTCATCGCATCGGCATCGCGCCCGCGCCCGAGCGCTCTGAGCCCAGCGTCCATGCGCCGCAGCACCGGTTCGTTGAAGCGGATCGCGGCACCGTTCTGATAGTCGGACAGCGCGCCAGGTGCATCGCCGCGCAGCGTGCGCACGTCGCCAGCCAGCAGATGCGCTTCAGCCGCGCCAGGATTGGCATCGCGCAGGCGGTCTGCCGCAGCTTGCGCCTCATCCTTGCGGCCATCCCGCAGCAGCGCGCGGATATAGGGCACCGCCGTCTGCGCCTGATTCGGCGCATCGGCATAGGCCGCCGCGAGCACGCCCGTCTCGAAGCCGACGGCAAGCGGCGCAGGGCCATGCGCGGCGGGTGTTGCCGCCCGCGCAAACAGCGCCGCGGCCCGTGCCTTGGCTCCCAGCCGGCGCCAGCTTTCCCCCACCAGCCGCAGCGTATAGGGGGTGGCCCATGGCTGCGCGGCATCGCCAGCGAACCGGGTGGTCACGGGCTGATCACTGCCCTGCCGCGCCAGCGCGCGCAGCAGCATCTGCCGGGCAGCAAGGTTATCGGGCTGCATCCGCACCAGCCGGTCGAACTGCTCGGTCGCCACATTGATGTTGCCCGCGCGGTATTCGAGGACGCCAGTCAGCAGAATGGCCGCAGGCATATCGCGCAGCGCGGTGCCGGTGCGCTGCAGGATGGTGCGGGCAAGATCGGTATTGCCGGCCCGCGCGGCCAGCACCGCTTGCAGGAAAGCCGGACGCGGGTTCTTCGGATCGACTTGCGCCAGCTTGCGGCACACGATCAGCATCGCGCGGTACTGGCCCATATCGCCCAGCGTTGCGGCATATTCGCCCAGCAGCGCGGGATCATCGGGTCGCACCCGCAGCCCGGCCTCGAACCATGGCAGGGACGCCGCGAGGCCATACTGTTCGCGGATCAGCAGGCCCCGGAACGCCAGCGCACGGGCGTTGCGCGGATCGAGCGCCACGGCGCGGTCTGCCGCTTCGACGGACTGGAGCTGCTCACCGCCCGAGAAGCGCAGCGAGCCAATCGCCACCCACAGATCGGAATCGCGCGGATTGACCCTGAGCGCTTCGTCGAATGCATTGGCGGCGGCGCGCAGATTTCCTTCGGCCAGCGCAATCTGCCCGCGCACCCGCCAGCCCAGCGCCGCCGTTTCGGGAACAAACGCGCCGCCTTCCAGCACCTTGCGCGCCTCGGTCCGGTCCCCTTCAGCCAGGAGCGCTGCCCCCAGATGGGCGCGCAGGGCATCCTCGCTGGCTCCGGCCTTGATAGCGGCGCGCAGCATGACCTCAGCCGAGACCGGATCGCGCCGCTCGATGGCGGCCTGCGCTTTGGCGCGCAGATCCTCAAGCTGCGCCGCGCCCGCCGCCGGGCCTGCCAGCAGCAGGGCAACCGCAAGGCCGAGCGCCCGCTTAATGCTGAAGGTCGTATTGCTTGAGCAGGTCATAAAGCGTGGGCCGGCTGATCCCCAGCAGGCGTGCGGTGCTGGAGATATTGCCTTCGCTGCGCGCCAGCGCGTGGCGGATCATCTTGCGGTCGGTCGCCTCGCGCGCGGACTTGAGATTAAGCGGATTGGCTTCGTCCTCGCCCGGTTCGGCCAGATCGAGATCGGCGGCCGTGACCAGCTTGGCATCCGCCATGATCACGGCGCGCTTCACCCGGTTTTCCAGTTCGCGCACATTGCCCGGCCAGGTCCACGCGTCGATGGCCGCCAGCGCATCGGGGGCGAAGCCCTTGACCGAAGGGTTCATCTCGGCGGCAAACCGCGTGAGGAAGGCCTTGGCCAGCAGCCCTGCATCGCCCGGCCGTTCGGCAAGGCTGGGAATGCGCACGACGATTTCGGCGAGGCGGTAGAACAAGTCTTCGCGGAAGCGTCCGTCGGTGATCATCACTTCCAGATTCTGGTGGGTGGCGCAGACGATGCGCGTGTCCACCTCGATCGAACGCCGCCCGCCGATGCGCTCGATCGTGCGTTCCTGCAGAAAGCGCAGTAGCTTGACCTGCAGAGCAAAGGGAATGTCGCCCACTTCATCAAGGAACAGCGTGCCGCCGCTGGCCTGTTCGATCTTGCCCTCGGTGGTTTTCACCGCGCCCGTGAACGCGCCCTTTTCATGGCCGAACAGCTCGCTTTCGAGGAGGTTTTCCGGGATCGCCGCGCAGTTGATCGCCACGAACGCACCCTGCCTGCGCGGGCTCGCCTCATGCACGCCGCGCGCAAGGAGTTCCTTGCCGGTGCCGCTCGCGCCCAGCAGCATGACCGAGACATTGGTGCCTGCCACCCGCTCGATGGTGCGCGCCACCTTGACCATCTCGGGCGCGCCCGTGATCAGGCGGCCCAGCACCTTGTTGCCTTCCGGCGCACGCTCGGCCAGCTGGCGGTTCTCCGCCTCGATCCGGTGCAAGTGCAGCGCGCGCCGCACGATCAGCCCCAGCGCATCGATATCGACAGGCTTGGCATAGAAATCATAGGCGCCGTGCTGGATCGCGCGCAGCGCGCTTTCCCGCGCGCCGTGCCCGCTCGCGACAATCACCTTGGTATCGGGCTTCAGCGCCATGATCGCATCGAGCACGGCAAAGCCCTCGGTGGTCCCGTCGGGATCGGGCGGCAGGCCGAGGTCGAGCGTAACCACCGCCGGTTCTTCCGAGCGCAGCAAGGCCAGCGCGGTCTGCCGGTCGCCCGCGATCAACACCTCGAAATCTTCATAGGCCCATTTGAGCTGAGCCTGCAGACCCGGATCATCCTCGACGATGAGGAGCTTGGGCAGCACTTTCGATGCGCCCGGGGGCCGGTCCTGAATCATCACGCCACCTTCTTGTCGCCCGGCTCAGCGCCGGGAGTTGTTGCGATTGCATCCGCCACCACCAGCGGCAGGCGCACGGCAAAGCGGCTGCCAAGGCCCTCGCGGCTCTCCACCTCAAGCCGCCCGTTCATCGCCCGCACCAGTTCGCGCGCTTCGAACGCGCCGATGCCGAAGCCGCCCGCCTTGGTGGAGACGAAGGGCTTGAACAGGCGATCGCGCACGAAGTCCGCGCTCATCCCGCAGCCCGTGTCGGAAACCTCGATCACCCCGGAAAGGCCGTCGAGCCGGGCCTGGAGGAACACCGCCATTCCCGGCTGGCTGGCATCGATCGCATTCTGCACCAGATGCGCCAGTACCTGCTCCAGCGTCTCGCGGCTGGCCATGACGGCACAAGGCTGGCCCTGCATCACGTGGACCGGACAGTCCCCCCCGGCCTTGGGATAGCGCGCGGCCAGTGTTTCGATCACTTGGGTGCCGTCGACTGGCTCCAGTCGCTGCACACCGCTCGCACCATAGCGGGAAAGCCGCGCAAGCAGGGCATTGAGCTTGTCCGCCGCGTTGGTCAG